>CAYGYP010000044.1:0-9713 GCA_964354115.1 uncultured Candidatus Bathyarchaeia archaeon
TGTTGAGCGTGCGTGAGAACTTGGCGCTTTCCGTTTCGGTCTACTCCCTTAGCTCCAAGAAATTCAAGGAAAGAGTCGAATTCTCAGCAAGTCCTTGGCGTAGGGGAATTTCTGAACAGGGAGGTTGAACAGCTTTCGGGCGGAATAAAGAGACGCGCCAACCTTGCAGCTTCAATCATTCATGATCCGCCCATCGTGATTTTAGACGAACCCACAGTCGGTTTTGACCCCACAACAAAGCGGGAGTTTTGGGACGCCGCTTAAGCCATAAGACATAATGGTGAGAAACGCTACGTTAGGTGACATCATGCTGCCGATAACGACCCTGATCCTTTCGACAATCATCTTATACGGAATAGGCATTCTTCTTTACAAGAGATGGGTTGAGAAATAAGGGTCAGGGCCTATATCCGCCAAAAGTACATATTGCTAGGGCAGCAGCCACTATGTCAGCTGTAGTGCCAGGATTCAAGAGGTTGCTTGATCTCCGGAGTTTCGCGTCAAATTCTGTTAGCCGCTGTCTGCCCTTCGAAGTTTTGAGTCCACCTAAGCTGAGGATTTTTCCTGCTTCAGCCGAAACTTCTTTGGCCCTTTCAAGGCTCGTCTTTCTCGCTATGAACGTGTCTGGATGCGCAGCTAGAACCTTCAAGAAGGTGTGAAGTATGGCCTGGCTTAGGTCGTCTCCTTTGTCGATCTGTTCAGCTAGGAACGGATAGGCTAGGTCGAAGGTTATTGGATAGTTGTTGACCCATTCTGAGCAGATCGTATCATATTTTTTGGCTATTCGAAAAACTTGGAACAGCGTGACCTTTTCTTCAAGTATTCTCTTTATCGAGTTCGGATCGTTGATGTCAAGTTTCGGAGCCTTTCCAAGTCCGCTGGGCTTGGCGATCTTCATGGCTTCGTAGACATTAACAGCATCTTCTGGAGTGGTTGATTTCACGACAAGCTTGACATCTTTCCGCAACCTTGAAGTTTCAAAGCTGTTTTCATCTGGGGCCATGCCCGCAGCAATTGCAATTGGCACGAGGAGAATCACTGTGCCTAGCAGTGTGTTACCTCCGTGCTGCCACGAGTCAATATCTGCTACGCAGTTCTTTATGATCTGTCCAACACCGACATCTGCAACAGTGATTTTTCTTTCATGAACCGCAATTCCTTGTTCGGCCGCAAACTCAAGAGAAGATCTTGCGGCGACGGCAGAAGCAAGAAAATGCTCATAGTGTGTCTTTTCAAAGTTGGTTACTACGCTCACGTTTCCAGGTTTGTGAACGCTGGCTTCTAGGAGAATGGCGAGTTCGAGGCATTTGGAAATTTGAACTGCCCTCTCAAGTGGATGCCTATCCAAGGAAAGCCCCTGCGTATAGCATTAGGAAAGTCTTATTAACGTTGTGTAAAAAAATTCACAGGGATGAAGAACAGTACAAATCATGTGGTGATTGCGTAATGGCTAACAGCTACGTTAATGGCACAATATTCGTGGCTTTGAGTGGTGTTTGGGTTGCGCTCGTTTTGGCTTGTGCATTGATTCCGGCTTATCCAGTTTTGGGAACTCCTGCCATAATTACGCTTTCCAGCATCGTGCTTTCGAGTTTGACATCCCCCTTGTTAGGGCCTTTGTGGGGGACTGTTTCGGGCTTTGCTTTTGGCTGGCTTGTCCCATACGTGAATCCGTCGACATCCATAGGCCTGCTCACATTTCTCAGTCCGACGCTTGCCGCTTTGATGAGTGGCCTTGTCTTGTTCAACAGATGGAAGGAGGCAACTTTGATTCTGGCTCTGCAATTGGGGATTTGGCTTTCTCATCCTTTTGCATGGTACCAGCTAATGCCGATTATAATGTGGCAATACGGACTTGTTCTTATATTCATCGTTATCCCCCCCGTACGGAAATGGATCATCAGATCTATTACAACCAGAAATCCAGCAAACTTAACCATAGCGCTGTGGTGTCTCGCATGGATCGCAAGAATAGGAGGAGACGTTCTCACAGGCAATAACATTGCTGTTTGGGTTTTGAATTGGGGGGTTCCAGAAATGTATGCGTTCTGGGCTCCGATGACGGTTTATTATGCTATCGCAGACTCTTTGAACTGCCTTGCAGGGGCAACTATAGGTACAGTGTTACTTTTGGCCTTGAGAAGGGGTAACATAAGGATGCTTGCGGTCGATCTTCTTGAATCGAAGAAATGAGGTTGCCATATCTCTCCACAACGGGAAGATATCAAATGAAGACTAGAGAAGGAGACTTCGTAGAAACATGTGAAGACCTGATTTTTGACGTCAAAGGTTTAGTTCACCCTGCGAATCGTATAATCGCTTTCGTTCGCTATCTGCCCGACGAAAAAGGCGAGAGGAAAAGGAACAAAGTGACTTATCGTAAGGTCTATTCTCTTTCAAACAGGTACGAGGTTCTAAGAGAGAAGTTTCCGAATTATCTTATTTATGATCCGGTTTTTGATGAAACTCTGTGCGAAGTTCCAGTTACCAACATACGGAAACGTTACAAACCCGCTGAAAAGCTTCAGAAGCTTCGCCATTCCAAAACCCTAGATAAAACCGAAAGTGAAGCTTTGCAATTGGCGGAGTTGCTGAAAGAAAGGGCAACTATTCCATGGAAGATGCTTGGGATTTCAGGCTCGATTCTGGTTGGGCTTCACACTGAAAGTTCTGACATTGACGCCGTCGTGTACGGTTCCGACAACTGCCGGAAAGTTCATTCTGTGTTAAATAACTTCTTGAAGGAACAGAGTGAGCCCTTCAGGTCTTATGATCGGAAGGATTTGAAAGGTTTGTTCGAGTTTCGTTCGAAGGATTCTGCAGCGGATTTTGAGAGTTTTGTTCGAACTGAATCGAGAAAGGTCATGCAGGGCAAGTTTATGGGAAAGGACTATTTCATGCGTTTTGTGAAGGATTGGAACGAACTTGACGAAAAATACGGCGATTTTCAATACAGGAATGTTGGTGTTGCGAAAGTGAAGGCGGCAATTGCAGATGATTCTGAAGCGATTTTCACACCATGCGTCTACAAGATAGACAACACGCAGATTCTTGGAGGCCCTAAAGTTGGGCAGATTGAAGAGATCGTGTCTTTTCGGGGTAGATTTTGTGAACAGGCCAGAATAGGTGAGATAGTCATTGCTCAGGGAAAAGTTGAACGTGTCGTCGACAATAGGCGTTCCCGTGAACACTTCAGGCTTCTGATTGGAAATAGTCCATCGGATTCTATGATTCTGGCATAAGCTAGGCTCAGTGGCTGACTTTCAAGACTTGCTCGTAGTATCTTGGACAGTAGGTCAAGCTGATCTGGGCAAAGCTTTCGTTCGGAGTTACTACTTGTTCGAGATTTCCCTCAACATAAACCGTCTCGTCTTTGCACGCTTGCATTCGGAACTCTTCCATATACGAAACTATGCGCGTGACCTCGCTTGCAGATTTTGCCCCTTGTAGAACCTTCAAGGGTTTAATGTCGTAGACCGAAGGCATGAAAGGCGCCTCATCATCGCCAGTTATACGGGCAGATACTTTGACCCAGCCTTTCTGCGCGATTCTGATCTTCGAATCATAATCGTTGGCGATTTCCTTCCACTGCTTGACTGGCTCAAACTCGGTCTTGATGATTCTTCCAGTTTTTTCATCTTTGAATAAAGAGTAGATCAGCTTTCTGCGTTGGTGCCAGACGAACTCTTTTGAGCTAAAATTCTTAAAACGCCACTGTTTTCCATTGATTGACTCGTCAGTCTCAAACTCGTTCTTGAACGAGGATAGGCTATTAGAGTATAGGTCCTGTAAGGTTTCGCGCAGTTTCTGGGTGTTCTCTTTTCCGTAAATTACGAAGTCCAAGTCTGAGAATTGTGGGTGGTGGAAACCTTGAAGTACTGATCCGAACACGCCGAAGTCTTTGGCTGGCAGACCTGACTGTTTGGTCATGGACCTAAGAACGTTGTGTAGAGCAGTGGCAAGTTCGTCTGTGGGTTTGGTCTTAATCAACCTCGCAAGCTCTTCGTCTGGTTTTCGCACTTTTTTGATGTCGTTTTGATTGACGCCGATGGTTTTTTTGCCGATCATGTCATGATGGATGAGGTATTTTGGGAATTTGTCTCGGAGGAATTTCCAGGCTTCGTCTTCGTAGAATTTGTAGAAGACGTGCTGCTCTTGCGTTCTCAGTGCTTTTGGATTGTCAGATTTGAAATGTTCTGCTGGTGCATATTCGGCATCGCAGATGTAAGCTTTTGATGGGTGCGAGTAGCCGAGGACTCTGAAGATCAAGCCTTCATTCGTTATTATAGCATCGCGGTCTCTGAGCCTTAGGCTGGGCAAATGCTCTCGTCCTCGCTGTTGCTTGTTCCTATCACTACCTGATAGGAGTGTTCGCTGGTTTCGAGGTTTTCGACGCGTTCCAGTATTCCTGAAACCCTGATCTTGTCGCCTTGCCTTGCAACGTTTCGGTAGCAGCCAATCATGGATATTACTTGCTCTGGAATCTTGTCTTTGTCAAGCTCTGACCTTGCGTCGGCTGGTTTGTAGTTTTCAATCTTGTAGATGGCTGGTCGGAACATGGCTTCGCTGTCATCTTTGACCGTGCAGCTGAATGTGAGCGGCATGGTTTGCGAATAGCTGAACGTATCATACTCTACGTTGATTTCTTCACGTTTGCGAATCGCATTGTACATGAAGATCCTGTTCTCATAGCGGCCCTTGAAATGTCGGGCAACGTCTAATCGGTTGTTAGACTGGTAACTCAGGGTTCCTTCTTTGACGAGTTTGTCGACAGTTCTCTCAAGTGTGCGGAAGTTTCTTGCCCCATAGACCACGATGTCTATGTCAGACTTGGACGTATGCATGCCCAAGGCAACAGACCCGTGAACCCCAAAATCTTGGCTGCTAATGCCAGATTCGCTCGAAAGAAGCCTGATGAGTCCCAGAGTGATTTCTTGCAAGCTGTCTCTGCTTTTAAGATTCTCCAGCATGCGCATGCATTGGCTTGGAACATACACTTTCTCGACGGAGCCTAATGGTGCGCTAATCACTTCCTTCTTTCTGAAGGGACAGAAATACGCGAAGTCTGGAAATTCTTTTCGAAAGGTCTGAAGAAACGTCTGATAATTCTGCGCTGTGTAGAGTTTTTCGGCTCTGAAGAGTTCGGTTTCTCCGTATTTCCATGTTCTCTCTAAGTAGTCGATGTTGAAGAGTTCCTTGAATTTGGCTGGGATGTATTTGAGGAAGGCGAAGACCCGTTTTGGGGGATGCTCGTAGCCGAAAACGTTGAATATGAAGTTTTCTTTGGTCACAAAGGTGTCCCCGTCCATTGGGAACCAGTCCAAGGGAATCGTCCTCAAACACCTTGGAGGAGAGAGGATTTGGAATGCTAAAAAACCTATTGCTTGAGGCGCAACTTTTAAGACATGCTTGGAGTAGATCAGGTTGAAGTGGAAAGTGTGACCGAGAATTTACACCCCTATGTAGTGTTTCTTCCGTCTGACCAGAAGACGAAGATTCTAGGGGCGATTTTTGGTTCAAGAGCAGCAGTTGATATCTTGAGGTTCTCTCTGAGTCATGGCGTCTCAGAAAAGATTTATCAAAAGGATGTTATCTCGAAGCTTGACTACTCGAACAAGACCATTATCGAAAACCTGAAGTCGCTGACGAGGCTGGGAGTTATGAAAGAAGATATGGAGAAGGCTGAGAAAGGCGGGCGGACGGTTTGGGTTAAGGCTTATCAGCTTTCAGATGCAGGCAAGTGGTTTGCGCTTTTGCTTGCTGAAGAGAAGGACCTGTCTGAGACTGAGAAGGCAGAGATACTGCAAAACCTTTTCAAGATGTACATTAAATGGGTGAAAAGCCTCTCGGAAAAGTTACACGTGAAGAAAAAAGCGTTAAAGGACATATTTGCGGAAGAGATGGAAAGCACAGAGGAGCACAATTGAGAACAACGATCATTGCAGTCGTCGGAAGCAAAAAGTCCGGGAAGACCACGGCGATAGAAGCTCTAACGAGAGCGCTAACGAGAAGAGGCTATAAAGTGGCTGCGGTGAAGCATGTTTCGGAAGAGAACTTCTCAATTGACACTGAAGGGAAGGACACTTGGAGGTTCGCCCGCGCAGGTGCTAAGACGATCATCGCCATATCATCTAATGAGATAGCCACGATAGAAAAGAGAAAAACGGAGAGCATTTCGCTACGACAGATTCTTCAAAAATGCAGGGGCAACGACGTAGTCCTGATTGAAGGATTCAGAAGATTCGTGGCTAGGGACAAGCGGATACTCAAGATTGCCACGGTGAAATCCGCCGAAGAAGCCTTGGGGGTCGCAAACGATCTTGAGCCTATACTTGCTTTCGTCGGGCCCTTCTCAACGAAAAATCTGAACCTGAAGGCACCTTATGTCGATACACTTAAGGACCCAGAAGCATTGGCGGACATAGTTGAAGATTTCATCAAGAAAGAGTCTTAGCGGTTCCCGCTGGGTTGGTTAGTGGGGTTTGGAGAAATTCTTGAGGGGGAGAAAGGAGAATTTTTCAAGAAAAATATGCTCTCCAAACCTTTCCACCCAACACTTTCAAGCGTTTTTGTCTCATCTCCTCCTTCTAGAGAGCCTTAAAAGCTTCAGACCATCTCGTGTATAGTGATAACATGTCGAGCGACACGCTTGGTTTCCTTTCTTCCAACGTTTGTCTGAAATCATCCATCGTCAATAGTCTTGGTTTGGCCTGTTTGTTGTTGGCTTGGCCTGTCTCGAAGAATTCGCCGATAAGTTTCAGCTGTGCTGATTGGCAGACGTCTCTTATGTCGCTTCCTGAGAAGCCTTCTGAGATTCTGGCCAGCTCGTGCAGGTCAACGTCAGTCGCGATGTACAAGGTGGTGGTGTAGAGCTTGAACATCATCAGCCTCGTGTGATGGTCCGGGAGCGGCACGAGGATTCTCTTCTGGAATCTTCTTATGAATCCCCAGTCCAAGTCCCATGGCTTGTTTGTTGCACCGATCACGTAGATGTGGAGGTTCTTGCCCTTGTCTACTATGCCGTCCATTTCTTTGAGGAACTGGTTTCTGACGCGGATTTCTCCGCCGACTTCGTTTTGATGTTTTCCCATTAGTGAGTCTAGCTCGTCTATGAAGACTATTGATGGTTTTCCTTCTATGGCTGATTTTCTGACTGAGCCGAACAGTTTGGCAACGTTTTGTTCACCTTCGCCTAGCCACTTGGACATTATTGAGGCGGCGTCGATTGACACGAAAGTGGCGTCAATTTCGGTGGCCACAGCTGCAGCGAGCAGTGTTTTTCCGCAGCCTGGAGGCCCAAACAGGAGTATTCCCCTTGGCCATCCCAGTGGAAATAGGTCAGGCCTCTGAACTGGGTATACGATGGCTTCCTTCACGGCTTTCTTCGCAGGTTCTAATCCGACAACTTCTTCCCATTTTACACTGGGTTTTTCCGTCATTATGAGTTCTTCGTAGCTTGATTTGCCGCCTTCAGTGGTTCTTCCGCTTCCGTCGCCGTTGTTGCTTTCAACAGGTCTCGGTTCAATGTGCATCACTGCCCCTTGCAACGCTTTTATTCGTTCCTGATAGGCTATCGCTCTTTGTATGTAGACTTTGTTTAGTCCATATTCTGGGTAAAGCTGTGTGAGTTGCAGGAGGCTTTCTATGGCTTTCTGATACATGGTTATGGCCATGCCTTTTGATCCATGCTTGTCAAGGCGGACTGCCTCCAACGCGTAGTTGGTCGCGTTCTTTTCAAGCTCTTGTGAAGCACTCATGGTTTTTTCTCCTAACTGCTCGTTTTCAACTCGATTCTTATCTTGCCCTTTGTTCCTAGACTCTCAAGAGTTTTTTCAACTTCCTCATTTGGGATTTTCAAATCGTCTGAGCAACGTGTCAGATCGATTTCTCCATGACTTTTCTTAACGTAATCGAGAAGAACATCTTCCAGAGATGGTTTTTCAACCATCAAAGAAATCTCCTTAATCTCGGCTTTTTTATAAGAAAAGAGAGTTTGGGAAGGATCTGGCTCGGAGCCTTCCTCTGTTTCTCGGCTGACCAGTTTCGAGCAGCTAGCTGTCAGGGCCACCATTTCTTTAACCATAGCCTGGGAGCCTTCAGTAGCCTTTGGAGTAGCGGGCGGTTCTGGAAGCTTCCTAGAAAGCTCTTTTTCCAAGAGACCTGAGACTTCGTTGAGTATCTCTTCTCCTCCAGGTGTCTTTCTGTCTACTGATATTATTGTTTCATCTGTGGTCAGTCTTGTTTGGCAAAGTGTGTCGCTTATCGTTTCGTTGACTTGGCTCAGTTCTGAGGAGACGTCTGGGAGAACGTTGAACAGTTCTTGTGAAACGTTTTGAAGCAGCTTCAATGCGGGTTTGAGGTCGACGACTATGTCGCTTAGCTCTTTTATTGTTTCAAGTCTGAGGATGACGCGTTCTATGGCAAGTTCCACGTTGTAGAAGAGCTGTATTAGCTTTCGGATTTCAGCGACTTCGTTTGCGCAGATTGCTGCTCTTTCCTTGTTTTTGTTGTTGAGCGCGTTTACGCATGTTTGGAAGAGGGTTTTGTCTCTTTCTCTTAGCCTATAGCTTGCCTGTTGCAGCTTGTTCCTTTGAACCTTGAGTGTTTGAACTGACTTTGTTATAGTTTCACACAGGGGTGGAGGTTCAGAGTGCAAAAAGCCTTTGATGTTGTTTTCCTCCGCCCGCTACCGTTTTGGCGTGGCTATATGCCTGTCTTTCCGATTTCCTTCACGTACACAACTACTGGCGGTTCAGGCAGTTCAGGAGAAGTGTAAACACTGCTAGAAGCTTTAAGTGTTGATTCTATAGGCTTGCTTGGGGTTTTTTCAGGCATTATTAGTTTGTCGCCTAACAGCGTGTTTGAAAGCTTGTTCTTTGTCACTTCGAGATCGCTTTTCTCTATGTTGATCTTCTTGAGGTTGTCCTGGATTATGCTGAAAGCCGTTCCGTAGGATTGGTCGTCCATTTTTCCTACTTCGTGCTCTATTTCAATGTGCACAAGTGCAAAGCTCAGGGCCTTGATCTCTTCTGCGCATTTGGCGATCGCTTTTTCAGTTTCCTCCTGAAGAACTTGAGCTTCGCTCTTCAGCTGGGTGAGAGCCCCATCGAAGGCAGTGTGCAGTTGGTTGTAAAGTTCTGGTTCTATCTTCTTTTTCGCGTGCAGTTCCCCGAGAGCCTGATCCTTGCGCCATATGAGCGGTATGTGATCACAGAGTATGCATGCGTCAGATTTTATCTTAGAGAGAAGCGTGATTTCGGACCCGTCTACCTTCAGGTAGTCGATAGAGTGTTTTGAGAATTTTCCGTCGCTGCATTCGACAAATACGTCTTCGAACCTTCCTCTAGGAGTCACGGCGAAAGATGCAATCTTACCTATTACGCGGCCGTACTCGTCTTTCACTTGCTTTCCGACAGAAAGAAAAAGGTTGGGGTTGGGATTTTGTGACATCGTTTTCCTCCTTTAGGCTTAGGAAGTCTCGGTGGACGATCTCTCGCCTACCGCGCTCGTTGGAATTCCTGACATTCCTGGTGGCAACTCTGGGAATTTGTCTTTGATTCTTTGCTCTGCTACTGTTGCTGCTTCGTTGAGAATTTTTCCAGCATCTTCGTTTACAGAGTCGAAGTTCAACGTCATTCCTGAGCCTGAGCCTGCTTCCATCATTATTCCGCTGAGCATGTTGCCGATTTCGCCGAGTTCGTTTTCTGCTTCTG
>CAYGYP010000045.1:0-9450 GCA_964354115.1 uncultured Candidatus Bathyarchaeia archaeon
TGACCTGTCAGAGCAGATTGGAGTATCACCGTGGTATTGGTGGGCGGATGTGCCGACCGAGCATAAAGATAATCTTTTTGTAAAGGCGGGAAAATATGTGCAGGGACCACCAGCCGTTAAGTATCGTGGCATTTTTATTAACGATGAGGGCTGGGCACTTGGTCCCTGGGTTGGAGAAAAATTCGGTAACTTCAACCATAAATTCTACGTCCACGTTTTCGAGCTTCTGCTTCGATTGAAAGCCAATCATCTCTGGCCGGGGATGTGGGGCAAGTACTTCGGCGATGACCCGATGAGCCCAAAACTGGCAGACGAGTACGGCATCGTAATGGGTTCGGCCCACTGCGAACCTTTACTTTTCAACAATGACCCCGGGGCAAGGAAGTGGACAGAGAAGATGGGGCCGTGGAATTATAGTACGAACAGGGAAAATATATGCAAAGTGCTGGATGAAACCGTTGCAGCAAGGGGACAATACGAAAATGTATACACAGTCGGTTTGCGCGGAGTTCACGACACGAAGATGGAAGGCGATATAGATGTAAAGGCGCAGGTCGCTTTGTTAGAGCAGGTATTCAAAGACCAGCGAGAGATTCTTACCAAATACATAAAGAAAGATATTACGGAAATCCCTCAGGTTTTTATTCCTTATAAAGAAGTTCAGGATTATTTCGACAGCGGTCTGAAGGTCCCCGATGATGTAACCATAATGTGGAGCGATGACAACTGGGGCAATATCCGCAGGCTGCCCAACCCCAAGGATAAGCCGCGAACCGGCGGCGCGGGCGTCTATTATCATTACGATTTCCATGGCGGGCCCCGCTCATACGAATGGCTCAATACCAGCCCCATACCAAGAACATGGGAACAGATGCACCTAGCTTATCGTCACGGGGCTGATAGAATCTGGATTGTCAATGTCGGTGACATCAAACCGATGGAGTTTCCAATTTCGTTCCTCCTGGATTATGCATGGAATCCTGATAAATGGCCGGCGGAGAAATTACCCGAATACACTCGGCTCTGGGCAGAGCAGCAGTTCGGCCCCAAGTATGCAGCGGACATTGCCGACATCCTCAACAAATACACAAAATACAACGGCCGCCGCAAACCCGAGATGCTGCCTGACACCTATAGTCTGGTGAACTACCGCGAGGCGGAAACAGTTGTCGCCGAGTACAACGAAATTGCTGAGAAGGCCGATGAGATTTACAAGGTCGTTCTCGCCGAATACAAAGATGCCTATTATCAGCTTGTGCTGCACCCCGTGGCGGCCTGTGCTAATTTAAACGAACTTTGTTTAACCGTTGCGAAAAATCGCCTCTACGAGAAACAAGGACGCGCTGCCACCAATAACATGGCCGACAAGGCTAAAGAATTATTTAACAAAGATGCTGAGCTTTCCAATTATTACAACAAAGTTATGGCCGGTGGAAAATGGAACCATATGATGGATACGTCCCATATCGGCTACACGTCCTGGAATCCTCCTCCCAAAAATGTTATGCCGGAAGTCAAAAACATTAAATTACCTGATGCTGCGGATATGGGCGTTGCGATCGAAGGGACGGAAAACTGGTGGCCGATGGACAAAAACAAAGCTAAATTGCCCGAGTTCGACCCATTTAATCAGCAAAAGTACTACATAGAGGTATTTAATCGCGGGCAGACACCTTTTGATTACAAAATCGAGTCGGGAGAACCGTGGCTGTCTGTTACGCCTAATCAGGGAAAAGTCGATAAAGAGCAGCGAGTTTGGGTAAGCGTAGACTGGCAGAAGGCACCGGCGGGGAAAGTTATCGCTACAATGACTATCACCGGACCAGATAACAAGCAGGCCGAAGTTGACGCTCCCATTAACAATCCTGCATCTCCGAAGCCAGACCAGGTCAAGGGTTTTGTCGAAGGTAACGGCTATGTCTCTATCGAAGCTGAGCATTATACCCGTGCGGTGGAAACACCGGCCGTTAGGTGGCTGCGTATTCCTGATTTGAGCCGAACACTTTCCGGAATAACACCTGTGCCGGTAACATCTCCAAGTCAGAAACCTGAAGGAGATAGTCCCCGCTTAGAATACTCTATGTATCTTTTTGATAGCGGTAAGGTAGAAGTGAAGGTGTACGTATCACCCACCCAAAATTTCCTTAATACTCAGGGATTGCGGTATGCTATTTCATTCGATGATGAGACGCCACAAATTATTAACATCCACGAGAAAGACACGGTTCCTGACTGGAAGTATCCTCCAAGCTGGAATCAGGCGGTAACTGAGAATATTAAGATAACGACCTCTGAACATAACCTCGGAAAACCGGGCGAGCACGTTCTGAAATTCTGGATGGTTGACCCAGGCATTGTGCTGCAGAAGATTGTCGTCGATACCGGCGGCGTCAAACCAAGCTATCTTGGTCCGCCTGAAAGCTATCGCAACAGCGGCGAAATTTAAAATCGAGGAGTAGAGAAAAACCATTCGCAGCAAACTCGAATCGCAAGCATTACGGCTGAAGCCAGATTGCCCTGAAATGCTTTTTGTTTGGGTCGGTGAGGTATTTGTTCAGGCACTTTCCGTCTTTACGCAATTCCCCCTGCATACACTCAGAGGCATCGGATACATCAATGACCAAAGTGCCATCGTCACTAAGCAATAATAACTTAGCCGAATTTTTGAAGATAACCAACGCTTCCGGATTGAGACCAGAGTTTATGGATTTGACGGCCTGCGGCGATTCGTCTTTTCGTCCTGACCAGCGGTATAAGACAAATTCGGCGGGTCTGTCGTTATGTGGGCCGGCAATAATAAAAAAGGCCTTGTGGAAAGACGAATACTCCATACTTCTTATGCCGAAACCCTTCAAATCCAAGAGGATAGGGTCTGCAAAAACCGGCGGCTGCTTTTCTTCGATTACCTGCTTCGGGTTATTAAGAGGGACCAAAATCGCTTTTGAATTCGGGCGAGGGTTTCTGAAGCCGATGTAGAGAGTATTACCATCAGCGGAAGCACAAAGGGCCTCGATGTTAAGGCCGTTTTCCTTTGGGGCAAGATTTTTGAGCTTTTGCTTCGTGAGACCGGCTGCATCAAATTGCGTTGCCCGGTCTAATCCCAAGTGGCGCATATTCCCAGCTTTGAGCAGGTCGTTGACAAGAGTTCGACAGGAACTACCCACGGGTTTGACGGTAACATTTCGGTTTTGGATTTTGACTTTAACGGCGAAAAAGCGATAGCGGTTGGGGCGCATTTTGCCATCTGTGTTTCTGCCGTGCGAAGTTATCCAATAAATAGTGCCATCGAGCATCGCTGCACCCTCGATGTCGGCCTCGGGATGCTCCGGCTCGATATCGAGAAAGGACGTAAGGTCGTAGGAAAAAACAGGAGACGGCAGAGACGTTTTGTAAACTCTCAGGATGTTATTTTCATCATCGGCGACTATGAACATATCTTCACCTATTGCTACTGTAGCAGAGGCATCGCTTGCTCCATAATAAATGAGGGTGTCGCGAACAGAATCATCAAGAGAGAAAGCGGTGAGGCCGCATATAAATACTAAAAATGTCACTTTGGTTGTAAGCTTCATTTTAGAGGACCTTTTTATTTTATCCAGAATCAATTCTGGCTGTCCTATAATATCATTTTTAGGAGTATGGCAACAGGCTATTGCAAATAAAATCGCCAATACAACATTACTGAGACAACTCAAAGGTAAATTGTTCTTGAGTCTAAAAGCCGGATTTGCTATAATAAATAAAGGAAAAAAATAGGGGAGCAAGGATCGGGGAAGTGGTGAACAAACCTCCTTACTTAAGAGACGTTAGTTCCCTCAACCAGCTCAAGGCAAGCAGGAAGATGTTATGCATAAAGCAATGGAAAGATATTGCCGAGATTGCGTTCTTACATTTTTGATAATCTTGCTATCCATCTCGTCTGTCACCATCTGCGCCGAGCCAAATTCTGCCGGAGACACACAGACGGTCCCACAAACAGCCAAGCAACGGCTGCAAACAAGAATTACATACAGCTGCGTAGATTTACCCATCGATACGGTGCTGATGAACCTGGCGGAACAAGCAAAGATAGATATTGTCAAAAGCCCAAAAGTTACCGGCAATGCTACAGTAAAAGTTACGGATGTTCCACTGGAAGAAGCACTGAGCAACATTCTGGCAGCACACGATTACACATACATAGCCACAGAAAGTATGATTAGAGTGGTTCCGCTTTCCGAGATTGCTGTCGCCCGCGAGCCGCTTGTTACGAAAATTTATAAGATTACATACGCAGAGGCCAATGATGTTGCAACGGCTTTGCGGGATTTCGTATCACCACAGGGCAAAATAGCTATTAACAAGGGAACCAGTCATGTAATCGTTACGGATACCGAAGGCAGAATCAAAGGCATAGACAAATTCATCGAGGAAATAGACCAAGCAACACCACAGGTGATGGTTGAGGTAAGAATCTATGATATAACCAGCCAAGAAGGCTTTGAAATAGGGACGAGTTGGCACGCTGGCCGCAATACCCCGCTGAAAACCATTAATCGCACGAAAACCAAAATTGATACAGACTTCCCAACTGCTCTGACGGAAACAACTACAACTGCAATCGGACCCAGTTCAACTACATTCGGCGAGACCAGGACTGATACTACCCAGACCGGTGATGTAGTAACTGGAACTATGACGGGGCCAAGCTTAACTACTTCCAGCGGGAATAGAACCGACAATACTACAAGCGGTGAGACTACAAGCGGTAATACTACATTCAACGAGAATAGAACTGATATTACTGAAAGCAGTGAGACCACAACCGGCAACTACAGAGATGCCGATGATGGTTTCGGTAGCTTTACTACAGACAGCGATTCCACAACGACCAGAGATGCAGACAGTACTACTACAAATCAACAGAACACAAATGGCTGGGCTACAGAGACCAGGAACGAAAATAGTACTACCACAAATAGCGGGAGAACAGATACTGAGACCATCCAGACAGGTAATATTATACAAAGCAGGACCGAAACCGGTTCGACCACAGATAGCGGGAGAACAAATACCGAGACCAAAGTAACGGAACTTCCATTAGGAACCTATATGGACACTACAACTGAATCCTACACAACCAAGCGTCGAAAGCCATTTGTAGGCGGCTCATTCGAACGCATCACAGGAGGGACTTTGAGCTTTAATATTCTCAACGATATGGTTGATATAGATTTTGCGCTGAGTATTCTGCACCAGCAGGTCGAAGCTAAGCTTCTTGCCAATCCGCGAGTTCTGGTGCTTGATAATGAAACTGCCTATTTCGAAATTGTCCGTGAAATTCCCTATAGAGAGTTACGACAGGTAGCAAGAGAAGACCCTATAACGTATACGGAATTTAAAAATGTCGGCGTTCATCTTCAGGTTACACCGCATATTGCAAAGGACGGTATGATAAGGTTACACATCGTGCCTGAATTCGGTGTTCTGGTAAGCCAAGACTCAATTGGCATACCGACTGTTGACACCCGCCGGGCCGATACAACAGCGATGGTAAGAGACGGCCAGACTATCGTAATGGGCGGACTGCGAAAAAGAGAAACTACAAAAGACATTTCCAAGGTGCCTGTGCTCGCCGATATACCAGTTATTGGGGGCCTATTCCAAGCTGAAACTGAATCACAAGTAACCCGCGAACTGGTGGTATTTATAACGCCTCGAATTGTTACTGAGCCTGCGCTTTCAGAAGCCGAGAAAAAGCAACTTGATGAAACGGGATTTGCCAGCCCAAAGACAACAAAAATGAGGCTTAAAGATGATAATCAGTTAAAAACCGGCGTCGATAAACCTGCAGTAACAGAACTCACAGAACTTATCGAGATGTTATCACGGAAAGAAGAGCCGTAGAATTTCGCTGGGTTTTTCAGCTACAATCCCCTCACTCCCACCATTTCACCCGGAACCAGTTTTAAGCCCGGCGGAATCGGTATCAGCACAGCATGTCCCCACTGAGGGGTATTTGGAACCTGCCAGAGGCATTCCGGCAACCTTTCCAAGGTTGGGCCGAGGTATGCTACCTGGGAATTTGCAATTTGAGCCGGCTCGGTGTTTTTGACAAGCTGAACTGCCATTCCTTCTCGAAGGCGGCCCAATTGATGCTGGGCAGCATAGGCAATTATTTCCCGAGGCTTACCCTCTGCTATACTGAGTATCGAGTCGCCAGCCAAAACAACCTCATCCTGCCCTCTTACAACGAACTCACCCGGTCTCCATACGGCAACATCCCGTGCCCTGCCGTGAAGCTGGGCGACAATACCATCGACCGGGGATTTTAGCACTACCGGCTCACGTCTTGCCAATAACTCGTCTATCTGCTTTTCCTGAACCTTTATCTCTCTGCGAATAACTTCGAGGGCGCCGTCCACAGGCGGATGCTGCGGCTGCAGCGCGGCAAATTCATCCCTGCGCTGCTCGGCCTGTTTTAAATCACTTTCGGCCTGTTTTAACAAAAGCTGATTTTCTTCAATTGTTTTTGCCAAGACATCGCGCTGGCCTTTCATCTTTTTCAGCTCATAATATGCGGTATCATTCTGGTCTGATAAATTTTGAATGAGATAGTTCTTGGCATTTTGCTCCAGGTCATTCAACATCGCCTTGTCGGTTTCAAACTGTGTTTTAAGCTCGAGGACTCGAAGTCTGGTGTTCTCCACATCTACGAAGAACCGCCGCTGGGCCGCAGTCCTATCGGTTTCAATGTTAGCTGCTTCGGCAATGAGAGTTTCCTGAGTGTGAGCCAACTCAGCCATCAGTCGCTGAATCTCAGCATTGACCGTAGCCAACTCAGCCTCCAAATGTTCATTGTCGAGGATGGTATCGAGAACAGCAACCACATCACCCTTGTGAACCTCTTGAAACAATTTAACCGGAACACTTTTCAAGCGACCCGTGCACGTGGCTGCAACCTGACGTACCTCGCCCTGAGCTAACCCTAATATTTCAAAACGCTGAGAGCGATAATAAAATAACACACCCACGCCAGCGACTGCAGCCAGCCAAACCAAAAAAGGCAGAATCTGCAGACGCAAACGACCGGGTCGATAACTTTTTATTTTTTTCATACTCCGGTTAAATCTCCAGCAACTGCTCCTGCATAGTCAGGCTGACATTGCCAATCCCTTCGATTTTTTCCAGTTCAGACAACATCTGCTCGTTCTTCTCAGCGTTTCGCACCATCAACTGGTAAGCGTAATCGACTTGAGAACCGCCATATCCTCCATCCTGTGCCGATATAAGGGTAAAGTTACTACAGAAACGCTTAAGAACATCTGGAATGGGGTGCCTCGGTCCAATATGAGCTGGAAGACTAAACCTTAAAAAGCCATTATGAGGCAGATGTGTGCCGAAACCAGTCAGATAAAGATACAGCGCTATTACGCTCAAAATAACGGTGCCGATTACAGCAATGGCATATCGCTGAGAGCCGGCAGCCATACCCACGACAAGCGAACAGAAGATGAACACAATATCACGGGTGTCTTTAACTACATTTCGGAAACGCACGAGCGCTAAAGCCCCCATCAAACCAAAAGCGCGGATGATATTGTCACCGATAACAGCCATAACCATAGCCACTACAACTGTCACCAAAATAAGCGATTGCACATAGGTTTTTGAATAAGACAGGCCGCTATGTGTGAAGTAATAAACCCAAGCAATAACCTGCCCAAGAACAAACGCCAACAATAAAGACAGGATCACATTTTCCGGGGTGAACCACCCCCCTGTTAACGGAGTACCCTCTAAAATTTTCCATAATTGATTTATAGTCATAGTTTAATCCACAAATATCCGCACTGTGGGCGCACAAAATCCCAAGATGAAAGCTTTTTTTACAGAGGTAACGTACTTGGACATAGACCGATGCTGCAAATCAAAATACTGCACCATTCGTCCCAACCATGCAGGATAGCATCCCGTAAACTTGATTTCCAAGATTACGCCGCTGAGATTATGCTGCCAGCCCTGACTGTTAAGCGATATCTCCGGGCCACTGCTAACCTTATAAACGAGCTGCCGGTCAAAGGTTACTCTGACGCGGTTTTCACCTTCTCCCTCATACGCCTGCCTCATATAGCGAACCAGTATTTTTGGCTGGGCACCGACGCATTTCATATACAATTGGAACTGTTTAATCGCATCGACCTCCGTCTGGTGGTTTTGCAACGGCGGAATATACTGTCCTGCAAACAAAGCCGACACATCGTCAGGCATAACTCTTGCCCTGCTTTTGATAATAACGTTGTTTGCCCTGCGTTTGATTTCAAAAAACCGGGGATAATCAGAATCATCACTATAACTGCGGACACGGAGCTTAAAACGTTTCAAAAGGCCTCTCAGACTTTCTCTGCAAAGCTGCAAATCATCGGAGTCGAGATAGAGGCTAACAATAGGATAGCTGCCACTCGGCTGCACCTTGCAGTAACGGTCCAATTTCAGGTATGGCTTAATAAACTGCGCAATCGCCGCCGCTTTGGACTCGCTGATAATATACTTCATCTCATAGCGGCACCAAATAGTACTATCCGCCCATATATCTTTTGGAATACTTTTCATCTCAGCAGCACACACCTTCCCCTACCGCACCCAAGCATTATTATAGCCATTCTCAGAATTTTTGTCAAGATAATAACGCCCTATACTGTTATACCTGCACTACCTTTAACGTTTATAACGCCATTTCGTGACCGGTTTACCGCCCCCCCAAAAAAGATAATTAAAAGCTCAGGAGTTATCTCCAAGTCTCAATAGCGGGGGGCAGGATTAGCAAATATCACGTAATGATACGAGATACCTGGTATGAAGCGAATGTTACAAGATTTGCCTATTAAGCCGTTCCAGGGTTGCCTGCAAAACCAACACTCGCCAGATATCCGTTTTGACGAAATTAATCCATTTTGCGAACATAACAAGCCCTTTCCTGTCTAAATTGCACTATTCCAACAAAGCAACCTTCAATAACACTTATCTAATATCGCGTGTTGTTCTTCTGTCTCGCTTTGTCCGCCTGCGGCGGGGATGACAAACGAGATTAGAGAATCGATTAATGTGATGAACTTGTGGCATAGGCGCAGTTTTGTTATACTTTTGAGATAATGGATGGAAGACAGTTTGCGAAATTGCTGATACCGGTAAAGAAGGTCAATTTCGGAAAAGGGATTTTTCGATGGCTGGCACGGCCGATACTTGCCAGTCCCAACACGGCGGATAATCTTCCTCTTAAACAACTCAGCGGAGACTTAACTAAAAAAAATATCAAGGCTTGTGTGGACAGAAATACTTTTGGCCCGGCGGCCGTCAGAATATATCGGGACGGGAAAATCGAAAACGACGAGGCCTATCGCCTTATCATTACTCAAGATGGAATTGAAATTTTTGCTAAAGCAGATGCAGGTGCATACTATGGTTTACAAA
>CAYGYP010000046.1:0-9447 GCA_964354115.1 uncultured Candidatus Bathyarchaeia archaeon
ACGCCGGTGATAGGTCTCAAGATTGGGGGGCTTTTCGAGCGGTCGGGTCTCCTGGCCGGTGCCCTCAATGTGGTGACGGGCCCCGGAAGCGTACTCGGCGATGCGCTCATTGATGACAAGCGGTGTTCGTACGTGACTCTGACCGGAGAGACGGTTACCGGCCGTCACGTTGCCCAGAGGGCTGCTGCGGGGCTGAAGCCATACACCCTCGAACTGGGCGGGAAGAACCCCCTCATCATCCTGGCGGACGCCGATGTGGACTACGCCGTCAATGCTGCTGCCTTCGGCGCTTTCATGCATCAGGGGCAGATCTGCATGTCCGTGGGTCGGATCATTGTGGAGAAGCCTATCGCGGAGGAGTTCGCCGGAAAGCTTGCTAAGAAGGCCGCGTCTCTGCCGGCAGGCGACCCCACCGTCCCTACAACGGTGATCGGCCCGCTCATCAGCGACGACCAGGTTCGTAAGGTGGATGGTTACGTCAAAGACGCCGTGGCAGCCGGGGCGAAGCTCCTGGCTGGCGGCAAGTACGAAGGTCGGGTCTACCAGGCCACGGTGCTGTCGAACGTTACCCGGGACATGCGCGCCTGGCAGGAAGAGATCTTTGGGCCCGTAGCCCCTGTTCTGGCCGTCAAGGACGCAGAAGAAGCACTAGAGGTCGCCAACGATACCTCCTACGGCCTCTCTGCGGGGCTTATCACCCCAGATCTGGAAAAGGCCATCTACCTGGCCGAGGGTCTCGAAGCCGGCATGGTCCATGTGAACGACGCCTCCATTGACGCCGAGGCAAGTATCCCCTTTGGCGGGTCCAAGTGGAGCGGCCAGGGCCGGGAAGGGGGCCGCTATTCCATCGACGGGCTAACCGAGATGAAGTGGGTCACGATCCAGAAGCAGAAGCGTCAGTATCCATTCTAGCAGAGCGGTTGCTGCCACTGGGCCATGAACGCCGTTCATGGCCCAGATTCGTTTCTTCGCTGCACACTCTCAGAATCCAAGTCGGGGCAGAAGAAGCTGACGGCCAGGGCGCTCCTTTGGTTAAGGAAAAAGAACCATGGTCAAGATAATGGTTGCGCCAAACCGCTATATCCAGGGGCCTGGGGTCCTCAAAGAGGCAGGCAGATACATCATGCACTTGGGATCGAGGGTCTTCTTTGTGGGCGGCCCCACAGCGCTGTCTGCTGTACAGGAGCAGGTTTCGGCAAGCCTTGAAGAGCACCCGATGGAGTACCACTTTGAGGCGTTCCCAGGAGCATGCACGCGATCGAGTGCGGCTCAGCTTTCAGAGAAGGCTCGTGGTTTTGGAGCAGATGTGGTTGCGGGAGTCGGTGGTGGCAGGGCCATCGACACGGCGAAGGCGGTGTCCTACGAACTCAGTTCAGCGCTGGTCACCATCCCCACCGTGGCCTCAAGTGATGCGCCTTGTAGCGCGCTCTGCGTTCAGTATACGGAGAACCATATGCTTGATCGGTTCTTGATACTGAAGAGAAACCCAGATGTTGTCTTGGTCGACTCACAGGTTATCGCCGAGGCACCAACGCGGTATTTCGTTGCCGGCATGGGGGATGCGCTGGCGACCTGGTTTGAAGCATTCACCTGCACCAAGTCAGGCGCAAAGAACCTTCCCGGCGGCGTCACAACCGCTGCCGCTCTCAACCTGGCCAGACTCTGTTACGATACCCTCATGGAACACGGGGTCAGCGCGAAACTGGCTGTTGACCAAAACGCTGTGACCCCAGCTGTGGAAAGGGTCATCGAAGCCAATATCCTGTTGAGCGGAGTGGGCTTCGAGAGTTCAGGTCTGGCCGGTGCCCACGGAATCCACGAAGGCGTACACGCTTTGCAGGGAACGGAAGGAGCTTTGCACGGAGAGTTGGTAGCGTTTGGCACCATTACGCAGCTCGTGATGGAGAACTACTCGACAGGGGAGATCGACAGGGTGATCGATTTCTGCAACGCGGTGGGGCTGCCTGTCACCTTGAGGCAACTCGGTGTTGCCGATGCAACGCGGGAGAACCTCATGAGGGCAGCGCGGGTTGCCTGCATGGATGGGCTTACCACACACAACTCCCCCTTTGAAGTAACCCCTGAGTTGGTACTAGAGGCCCTCATTGGAGCGAACGCTTTGGGAGAGGCTAGCCTCAAGCGCTCCTGAGTCGCTGCGATTGACCGCGGGAAGTGTGCATTCAAGAGGCGGGCAGTCCGGTCTTGTGAAGCCAACGGGAAGATGGTCATGGCAGAGATAACGGTAGTCATCGATGGTGAGGAGACAACCGGCCAGGCAGGGATGACCATACTGGAAGCCGCAGGGCAGATCGGCATACATATTCCGACTCTGTGCCATAGACCAGATCTCAGTCCTACTGGTGTCTGCCGCATTTGTGTTGTGGAGATAGAAGGTTCGCGGATACTCGCTGGCGCGTGCCACACACCCATCGTTGACGGCCTGGTCGTCTCCACTCGCTCCCCGAAGGTCCAGGCATCACGGAAAGCTACGTTGGAGCTCATGCTGGCCGGCCACACAGGGCCCTGCGTCACCGACTCGAGGGTTGAGGAGTGCGAACTGCATAAGCTCGCCTCTGAACTCGAGGTGGGGCCTCCGCGCTTTAGAGTGAGAGAACCACGCTTCTATCCCATCGAGGAAACGAATCCCTACGTACAGCGAGATCTCTCCAAGTGCATTCTTTGTCGTAGGTGCGTGAAGGCTTGTGAAGAAAGAGCAAACAAGAGCATCTACGGCATTGGCTACCGCGGTTTCCCCTCTAAGGTTATCGTGGACTGTGATGAGCCCTTGCACAAAGAAGAGTGCCGAGACTGTGGTATCTGCATCGACTACTGCCCAACGGGTGCCTTAACGAGACCGATGAACTGTGTTGAGACTGACAGGGGGAGGGGCGGTCTAGCCCCCGATGAAGGGCACGAAGAGGACGATACCCGCCAGAGGCTTCTGGAAACCCTCAAGGCTGAGCAGCGCAACTCCGGGTTTGTTTCCCCAGAGGTCATTCCAGCAATAGCTCGGAGTCTGGGCATAAGTGTAACTGAAGTGTACGGGGTGGCAAGCTTCTACTCCTTTCTGTCTACGGAACCGATGGGCAGAAACGTCATCAGGATCTGCAAGAGCCTACCCTGCTATCTAAAGAATGCCCAGATGATCATCGATTCTGTTCACGAGGCGATAGGCATCAGGCCTGGCGAAACGACGGCTGAGGGTGAGTTCTCGCTGGAGCTGACGAACTGCATAGGAGCCTGCGATATTGCCCCGGCGATGCTCGTCAACTACGACGTGCACGGCAACCTTACCCCGAAGAAGATCTCACAGGTGCTCGAGTCATATTCGTGAGTGGCGGCGGACATTAGCCAATGCCGGAAAAGCACATTGTTTTGGAAAACTGTGGGATCGTAAGCCCAGAAGACATGAACACCTATCTGCAGAGAGATGGGTTCAAAGCTCTCGAGAAGGTGAGAAAGACGATGACCGGCCAAGAGGTCATTGATCAGATCAAAGCCTCCGGTTTACGGGGTCGCGGAGGAGCGGGGTTTCCTTGTGGCTCGAAGTGGGAATTGGCCGGGAAGGCTGAGGCTGAGCAGAGATTCGTGATCTGCAATGCCGATGAGGGCGAGGTAGGCACATTCAAGGACAGGTACCTCCTGGAAAACGACCCATTCACCCTCATTGAAGGAATGGCGATTGCCGGCTACGCCATCGGCGCCCGGAAGGCTTACATCTATCTCCGGCAGGAATACCACCATCTCTTGAATCGCCTGAGGGATGCTATCAGCCAGGTCTCCGAAAAAGGTTCGCTGGCTTCTCTGGAGATCGACGTAGTTGAAGGTGCCGGTGCCTACATCTGTGGTGAAGAGAGCGCCCTCATGGAGTCTATCGAAGGCAAGCGGGGCGAGGCCCGCTATAGACCCCCTTTTCCATCAGACAGAGGCCTGTTCGGGAGACCGACGGTCGTCAACAACGTGGAAACGCTGATGAATATCCCGCTCATCATCCGCCATGGCTCAGAGTGGTTCAATGCCCTAGGGACGGATGGCAGCAAAGGAACCAAAGTCTTCTCGGTTAGCGGGGACGTGCAGAGGCCGGGAGTATACGAACTGGTCCTCGGCACCGAGCTGGGAGAACTGGTCTTGGATCTGGCAGGGGCCAGGGATGTTCGGGCCGTTCAGGTCGGAGGCGCTGCTGGCAGGCTGATTCCAGAGAGTATGTTGGACACTCCGCTCTCCTACGAGACTGTGCTTGGATCAGGAGCAGTAACGGTCTTGAATCACACGCGGGACATGATCGACGTGGTTTATCAGACCATGCAGTTCTTTGCGGAAGAATCGTGCGGCAAATGTGCTCCATGTCGCGAGGGCACAGAGGCGATGCTGGAGATACTGGGAAGAATAGTCAAGGGGGATGGGATTGCAGGGGATATTGAAGCCCTCGAAGACTTGTCCGAGGTGATGCGTCTCTCCTCTCTGTGCGGGCTCGGGCAAGCGGCTCCTTCTGCCGTTTTGGATAGTCTTGAGCACTTTCCGAACGAATACGAGATGCGTATGGAGCAGTCCGTATTCCTGAGAGGTCAGAGGGCGGTCAGGGTATGAGGGTTCATCACTGCAAGGTTGTCTGAGATGAGCGAGACAAGTCAGTCCTACCCGTGCCCCTACTGCGCCACTAGGTGTGATACCTTCGACGGGCTCAAATCCCACGTTCTTGAACGGCACAAGGCCCAGCCCCTTCCCACTCCCGAAGGCCACATCCGAATCAACATTAACGGCCAGGAATACCGTATGCACGTCGAGCCTGAATGGACGCTGTACTGCCTGATACACGATAAGCTTGGGCTCACTGGGACCAAGATGTTTTGTGACAGGGGGGCCTGTAGTTCGTGCACGGTTATCATGGAGGGACGGCCGATCCTCTCCTGCATGACCCTGGCCTTGGAATGCGACGGGAAGACCATAGAGACCATTGAAGGGATTGAGTCGAAGAAGCATCCTCTCCTGGAAGCATACATCAGGAATCATGCCATGCAGTGTGGTTACTGCACACCTGGCTTCGTGGTAACGGCCAAAGCTTTGCTTGACCGGCAACCCGATCCTACGGAGGAGGAGATCAGAGACGCCCTTGCCGGCAACCTGTGCCGTTGCGGCACGTACCCACAACACCCCAAGGCAGTGCTTGAGGCGGCCAAGGAAGTGAGAGAGTCCGCAGAGGGGAGGAGGTGTGGACGTGGCTGATGAGGAAAAGGCCAGGATCTTAGAGTTGATGGATAACCTCAGAGCCGACAAGTATCCCCTCCACGAATACAACCACATTGGCAAGCGAGGTGTACGTCGCCTGGACGGGTATGAGAAGGCGAGCGGAAAGGCAACTTACACCATGGACGTTCAGTTGCCCGGGATGCTATACCTGCGTTTTCTCACCTCCCCGTTTGCGCACGCAGAGATCAAGAGGATGGATACAAACAGAGCCGCGGCCTTGGCAGGGGTTCGGGCCATACTGAGATATGATGACCCCGAGCTGCCATCTGCGGCAGATCTGGGCGGGCATGCCCCCTCTTCCGTACCGGTTCTTCCGCAAGTTGCCCACTTTGAGGGTGAGGAGGTAGGGGCCGCCGTTGCGGCCGACACGGAAGCGATAGCTGAGGAAGCCTTGAGACTCATTGAGGTTGAATGGGAGCATAGGCCGTTCGTGCTGGATGTTGAGGAGGCTTCAAAGCCCGATGCTCCCTTGGCCAATCCCGAGGAGTATCCCGACGGGAACTACTACAGCCAGGGGTTCCTTGATGTTGACGAGCAGGGGGACATGGAGAAGGGTTTTGCCGAAGCGGATGTGATCGTTGAGTTCACATCGAGAAGGCGCCTTCATACCTGGCTTGGTCCGGAGAGGCCTTGCGGTGTGTTCAAGTGGAATGGGGAGTACCCTGAGGTTTGGGTCAAACAGCAGCGGCCCATGGTAAGCAAGCGTGTGATATCGTCCTGGTTTGGCGGAATCCCGATGAACAAGATCACCATGCATTGCCTCTACCAGGGAGCAAGCTTCGGTGGGTGGAGCCAGGTACCATGGAACATGGGTGGACACTACTGCGCAGCACTCATTGCCAGGAGAACGGGCAGGCCTGTCAAATGGGTATTTACCCGCAGGGAGGACTTCTGCGGGGGTGAGATGGACGAGGGCGTCTACTACTACAAGGTAGGCGCAAAGAGAGATGGTACAATCACCGCAGTGGCAGTGCGGGCCCTGCTGTCCAATCTCCTGTTCCCGGTCTTTGGTGTGGCGAAGCACCTCATCGAGAACACCAGGATACCCAATGTGTATGGAAAGATAGAAGCCATTCAAGTCAACAAGGGGATTAACGTCCCCACGCGGTGTGAACAGAACCCCAACACGCACAGCCTTACCCTGGTATTCGACCATGTCGCTGATGCGCTATCGCTGGACCCGACTGCTGTTGCGCTCAAGAACGACGGTGCAGATGGCCACGACATGGATTGGGTCAACGAGCGTAAGGGGGAGATGGGTTTTCAGGTTAGGGATAGCTTGCGAGAGTGTATCGAGAAGGGCAAGGCCGCCATAAAGTGGGACAAGAAGTGGCATGCCCCCGGAACGAAGACACTCGCCAATGGCAGGAAACACGGTCTGGGCTTCACATGGACCCACGAATGGGACGATTCGGCAGGTTCGAGCGAAATGGCCATACGCCTGGAGCGGAATGACGGGACAGCGACCATTCTGGGGATGAGGTGCGACAATGGCGTCAATGCTGAGACGGCCTACTGTCAGATCGCTGCCGATGAACTGGGCATGCGGATGGAGGATGTCTTCTACCGGCCGCAGTTTGGCCCGGGGTTTTTCGCCATGACGCCTGACTCGTCCACCAATATGTCTGTCAATGGATTCGCCATCAGAAACGCAGCGCGGCTGCTCAAACGAGAGATCCTGATGGCGGCGACCAGCCCCACTGGGCAGACCCAAAGGGGCAGTTTCCCACCTGCCTTTCCTGGATACAGACCTGAAGACCTGGACATTCAGGACAGTGTCATCTTTGTCAAGGCTGACCCGTCAATCAGGATATCACTGGCAGAGTTTGTCCAGCCGTCCGGGGCTGAGGGACCTCTATGCTACAGTCCCGAGATGGGAAAAGGGGCTGTGCGCAGCAATTTCTCTGTGCCGCTTTTCTCCCACAGTTGGCAAGTCCAGCAGGGAGCGTATTCAAGCTCCCGGCTCCGCCTATGCAGGCAGGCCCATTTCATGGAGGTGGAGGTAGACACGGACACCGGCGAGGTTTCTGTCACCAAGGTGGTCAACGTTAATGATGTAGGGAAGGTGATCAGCTGGGAAGGGTGTGAAGGACAGCAGTACGGCGGCACGTACATGGGTGTAGGCAGGGGGCTTTTTGAGGAAGTTGTCCATGATCCGGTGACCGGGGTCATGCTCAACGGCAATCTTCTGGACTACAAGATCACCACCATGAACGATGTGGGGCCCATCGAAACGCTACTCGTGGAGACGGGGATGGGCTACGGGCCCTACGGGGTGGTGGGGATTGGCGAAGACATCGCCACGGTTGTCCCTGCGCTGCTTGGGCCAGCCATCCACAACGCGTTAGGTGTTTGGATAGACGATTATCCCATCACCCCAAGCGCAGTCCTCAAGGCGTTGGGAAAGGCCTAGAGGGGAAGCATGAGGAAGTTCCGTCACCTCGATGCCACAAGTGTTGATGAGGCGGTTTCATGGTTGAGGCGCTACGGTCATAGAGCCAGTGTGATCGCCGGCGGCACAGACCTGCTGGGCAAGATGAAGGATGAGATTCTGCCCACGTATCCCGAAGCCATCATAGACCTCAAGACCATCCCAGGGCTGGACTTCATCAGAGAGGAAGACGGTATGCTGAAGATCGGGGCTTTGTCGAGGCTCCATGATATTGCTGTTAATCCTACCGTCAAGGATCGGTATCCCGCACTGGCCATGGCAGCGCACCGGACCGCTTCTCCAAATGTCAGAGAGATGGCTACGATCGGGGGCAATATATGCCAGGATATCAGATGCTGGTACTATAGAAGCCCTCGAAACAGGTTTCCCTGCCTCAGAAAGGGGGGCGGCAGATGCTATGCCATTGAGGGAGATAATCGCTATCATTCCATCTTCGGAGGGAGCGTCGAAGGCGGCTGCTACGCCGTGCATCCAAGCGACATCGCGCCTGCTTTGATTGCCCTTGACGCCAATATCGTGACGTCACAAAGGACGATCAAGGCGGAGAACTTCTTCCAGGTGGGGGTTGGACGAACGACCGTCTTGGATGGGGACGAAATCGTTACTGAGATTCAAGTCCCTGCCCCTGTTGAGGGCACCAAAAGCACATTCATCAAATTCGCCATGCGAACAAGCATAGATTTCCCAATCGTGAATTGTGCAGCGATGATCAGCAACCCAGATGGAGTCGTTGCTGGGGCCAGAATCTGTCTGAATGCGGTCCATGTGAAGCCCTATAGAGCGCATGAAGCTGAAAGGGCTATTGAAGGGAAAACCATAGATGAACTCAACGCGGACGCTGCTGGAGAATCCTCCGTTGTTAGAGCGGAGCCTTTAAGGTACAATCGTTACATGGTCCAGGTGGCAAAAACGCTCGTAAAACGAGCCATTCTGGCATGTAGTCAGACATAGTGAAGATAAAGGTAACCGGGTATTTGAAATTCAGGGGTCTTATAGGCGATGATGCCTCCCTGCAGCTAGAGACCGAAGAGGCTACCGTGAGCGATGCATTGAAGGTCTTATCCAATCAATACGGAGAGAGACTGGAGAGCATCCTATTTGATCCTTGCACCAAGAAGATCAGGAGATCCAATCTCGTTTTGTTGAATGGCCAACCATACTTCAGTCTTGGCAAACGCCTTGATAGTGAATTGAAAGATGGCGACGAGATTACATTATGCCCTGTGCTGGCAGGAGGATAATAAGACCCACTGCAGACTAACTTAGGGGTGCGCACAAGTCGGTCTATGGGTATACTTGAAGGGATGAGCAAGCTGTCTGGCTGCCATCTCTTCTTGTTCAAACCCGTCGAATAGCGCGGGAGTGGGTCGAATATAGGAGGGGTCGGATCGTGAGTATGAGAGAAGCACTGCTGAAACTGGTAGGGTCAAAGAACTTTTCAGATGACCCGGAAGTACTGAAGGCATATTCTACGGACTTCAGCCTTGTACCACCGGGAGCAGCGAATTGTGCTGTAAAACCTAAGAAGACTGAAGAGGTTCAGAAAGTCATCGAATTCGCAAATGCGCATTCGATACCTGTGGTGCCCGTCAGTTCCTGCGCGCACTTTCACGGCACTGCTATTCCAAAACAAGGCGGTATTGTCCTGGACCTGACCAGAATGAACCGCGTACTCGAAATTGATGAACTCAACAAGAGAGTCAGGATAGAAACTGGGGTAACTTGGGAGCAGCTCACAAGCGAACTAG
>CAYGYP010000047.1:0-9356 GCA_964354115.1 uncultured Candidatus Bathyarchaeia archaeon
TCAGCTCTTGAATATTTTGCAGACAATGAGCCAGGATATATTCCTAAACCGATTGACCCCGATGACGCAATGTTCGGGCAAGAAGAGGAAAGTTTTAATAAATTCAACATTATTTAATGGAAGAGGTTAAACAAGAAAAACCAATAAAGTATAACGATAAAGAAATAGCTTACTTTGATAAGTTGCTTCGCCGTCTTATTATCGCCAGAGATGCCAGAGATAATACTCATTCGGAATTTGACGATATGACTTATACCGAGAATTACGAAACTAACGCCAAGGCGGCTAATTCTTATATTCCTCCGAAGAAGAATAAGCAGGATACTCGCATCGTCACCGGCACTACGCACGAGAAGGGAGTCAGTCTTTTATCCGCTTTGCTTAACTATAATTTAGAGCCGAACATTGAAGCCTTTGACAAGAGCAATTTTCCCGTGGCGGAATTAGGGGAAACCTTGGAAGATTTGATAAAGAAAAGCCGGATTATTGAAAAGTATTATTTGAAACGTCCTTTGATTTACAAAGAATTATTAGACCAAGGAGATGTCTTTGTTGAGGAGGCTTATAATACTCGCTATCGTCCTATCAAGTCTAAACCGAAGATGACGAAGGAGATGAAGATTAAAGATATTGAATGGAAGACGAAATTAGAAAAAGTATTTGAGGGCGCGGAGGTTGATATTATTCAAGGCACAAGCGTTTATCTGGGAAATATTAAAGAGTTCTTTTTACATAAACAGCCCTATCTTTTTTATTCAAAAATAGTTCCTTACGTTGTCGTCCAAGAGATTTTTGGAAAATGGGAACGCTGGGAGAATGTTTCCAAAAAAGTAAAGAGAATAAACGATGTTGAGAATACAAGTATTTACGATGATTGGTCTGTCAATAAGGTTGCTGATGATTATTGTGAGATACTTATCTACCAAGACAAACCAAATAATGAATACCAAGTTATTGTCAATGGTGTGATGATGTTGCCGATTGAGTTCCCGTTGGACACTATCAGTCCGTCCGGTGAATATACTTTGACAAAAGGAAGTTTGGAGGCAATCTCTAATTTCTTTGCTTATTCCAAGTCTTATCCGTCTAAAACTAAGGTTGACCAAGAAGTGTTGGATGAGTTTATGAAGCTTATCATCTTGAAGACCCAGCAGTCTTTTATGCCTCCTAAGGCAAATATGAGTAATCGCAAGGTAAGCTCTAAGATATTCTATCCCGGCACGATTACCGACAAATTTGACCCTTCACAGCTCAAAGATATTATGCCTAATGGCGCCGTGGGCGTGACGCAAGCCGAATTTAACGCTTTTCAGTTCATTAAAGAGATTGTTGATAGCAAGTCGGTCAGCTCCGTTTTCCAAGGCGAAAGTCCGCAAGGCAATCAGACCGCTACGGAAATAATGGAAATGAAGAAACAGCAGATGATGAAGTTAGGTTTGACTATTTACGGTGTGGTTAATTTTGAAATGGAATTAGCGTGGAAGCGTATTTATACAATTTTAGAGAATTGGACAAAGAAAATTGACTCCAAGGCTGATAAAATTTCAAATAAAATCGTTGATATTTATCAAACCGTTTCTTTGTCCACTACTTTAGATACCGGCCAGAAAGGACAGAAGATTTATGAGTTTAACCCAGAAATGGCAAATGCCTTGGGAAATGAATTAGGTTCAAAACGCATTAAGGCCGAAGAAGATTTTTTGAGCGAGCCGGGAAGACAAATAAGGAAAATTTATCTTAATCCCCTGGAATTGCGAGAGGCGATGAAATATACTTTTTATGTGACTATCAATCCTACCGAAAAGGCCAGCAATGAATTGAATATGATTTTGTTCAAGCAGAACATCAAGGATGGCATAGAGTTATTTGGCTTTCAATCCCTTAATTTTGAATATCTTAAACAGCGGTATGCTCTGCTTTCCAAGGAAGACCCCGACAAATTCTTTATGCGTGGAACGCAAGCAATGCCGATGTCGGCGCAACCGCAAGGGCAGGGAAGTAAAATGGAAGCTAATATGTCTAAAACTTTGCCACCCGTTCGTGAAATGGTGGCCGCTAAATAATTATGTTTGGAAATAATAAAAGAAAAATTGAACAGCTTGAAAATGAAATTAATAGATTGAACGGTGTTATTAATAGCACATCACCCAATATTATTGACCTTATCCGCAGGGAGTTATCGGGCGTATCAGTTGACTTTACCGGAATGATAAAAGGAGTTTATGACGGGCAAATTCAGTATCACGATATTACAGACGGAATGGATGAGAATGAAAAGAGAGATTTCTTGATTGCCGTTACCAACTTGAATAATGGCACATTAAAAAAGATAGCCAATTACCTTGTCAATATTCAAGGCAATATGAGCCTTAGGGAGTCGCAGAACGAAACACAAAGGAACTTCGCCCTGGCAACTATCAACGGTATTGAATTATTTTTAGAAACGATCGAGGGTTTGGCTAATAAGCCGGAAGAACCGGAAGAGAAGATGACTGATAGAGAAAAACATAGCGTAATTTAATTAACTAACATATTCATTCTCGCATCCTCGATGCAGTTAAAACGAGTGTATGAATGAAGAAAAGGTATGCCCGAAACAATCAAACTGGAAGACGGCACGGAAAAGGTCGTCTATTCAGAAGAAGAAGTGGAGGAGTTGAAGACCAAATCCGCCGAAGCGGAAACATTGGCCGAAGAAAACAAAGCGATAAGCGAAAAGTTAAAAGGCTTTGAAAACAAAGATTTTAACTTTAAAAAGCTTCGTGATATGAACGAAGAAGAAAAGGCCAGATTAACCGAAACAGAATTGAGCTTAAAAAAGAAGCAGGAAGAATTGGAAGAAAATCAACAGACTTTCACTAAGAATTTGGTTGATAGTTTTAAGAACGAAGCTTTGGCCGTCTTATGTGGAAACGATAAGACAATGAGAGATAAGGTTGTCTTGAATTACGACAAAATTGTCGGCGATGCCAAGACCAAGGAAGAAGTTTTTGAAAAGACCAAGAACGCTTATAATATGCTTGGCGTTGGCGCGGTAGAAGAATTTAATCCTTTTAATGGAATTAGAAATATGCAATCAGTTGCCCCTATCGGCAGAAAAATGCCGGCTAATAACGAGCCTGTTTATGCCGCCGATAAGGTTGACCCCGACTTAGCCAGAAACCTTGGCATTAAAGATGAGGATTTAAAAAAATACGATGCTCATCCTTTCAAGGGAAGCTCGGCCGAAACTGGCAAGAAAGGCGGTTTCGCTAACGAATAATTAAATTTTATTTATTAAATTTTATAAATATGAAAAACGAAAAAGAATTAGACAACGGATTGGAAGTTGTCGGAGATAATAGCAAGAAAGAAGATGCTTCAACCAAGCCAGCTATTTCTGGCGACACTATAACCATAGAAAAAACAGAATTTCAAGCTTTAATGGACAGAATTAATCGCCTTGAAGCGGCCGGTGATAAGAAACAGTTAGCTCGCTATGACTCGGCTCATCGTGAAGAAACGGAGCAGATAGTTAAGCTCTTGGAGATTGACGGAAAGATAGTTAAGTCTTGGGGGAAGATGAAAGATAATTTTGTTGACAAAAATGATAAAGGCTGGTGGGAAGAAAAACAGACAATGGACGTTATCTTTATGGATAATTCCACGAAGTCATATCGCTACATTGATTTTGCCAAGTCCTATGTCTATGTTCCGGCCAAGGTCATTAATGAAACCAAGAACGAAGAACGGATTAAGGATTATAAGGGTCAAACAGTTAGCAAATATTTAGATGTTATTTTAGAAGTTAAAACACTAAAAGACGGAACGGACTACACGATAAATTCCGTTTTCGTAAATTAAATTTATGTCAAAAATATATATTGGAGAAAACAAGGTAATGGGAGAGTTTCAAGTTGAGGGCGATGAAAGCAAGGTAAAGCTTGCTTTTGAAGGACATCCCGAAATTACTATCAGTCGCGCTTTATATGATTTAGTTAAAGCCGATCAAAAGTATAACGGAAACGTCACGGATAGGATTTGCACCACCTTAGCGACTAAATTCCTTAGTGAAATGGGCAAGTATGGATTGGAATACAATATGATTATCAATGTTGCCAATTTTATGCAGAATTTAGGCCACAATCTAAGAGAAGAATTAATTAAAAAGAAATTCGGCAAAGGTTCAAATGATTTGGATATTAAGGAGATTTTATCCGAGCCGGATACGGATTTAAATGCAAAAGGCTAAAAAAATTTGTATTTGCTTGGTAAATAATTATCCGCACTTTTCAAAAACTTTTACAATCAGTCTATTGGAAATGCAACATTATTTCTATGAATGGGAAAGAAAAGCCAGAAGAGAAGATTTGCTAAGCACGATAGTCCAAGGAGGTTATCAGTTGGATTGGATGAGGAATGAAGTTTCTAAGGTAGCTCTAAACGCCGGGCAAGATATAATTCTATATCTTGATATAGACCAGACTTTCCCGGCCGAGACTATACCAAGAATGTTAATGGTATTGGAACAGAACGAGAAACACGGTTATATGGCCGTTTCTGGGCTTACAACGCACAAGAAACCACCGTATATGCCCCTTATCTACAATACTTTTGATGAAAAAACCACTTCGTTTGCAGGAATAGGCGGAGGATTTCCAATGAGTAAGCCCTTTCCGATTGCGGCGGCCAGCGTAGGTTGCTTGATGATTGACATTAGAATACTGAAAGAAAAGCCAGCTCCTTGGTTCAAGTTCGCCAAACCGAACGAGGTTGAGGGGATACCGAAAGGATTAGGAGAAGATTTATACTTTTGCTGGTATCTAAAACCTAAAATGTTGTGCGACCCAACAATAGTCTGCGGACATTTCAGCGAGTTTCCCGCCACGATAGAGGACTATGTCAATTATAACGAATTGAAAGTAAAAGATAATGTTATCCAAATTAGCCAGAAAAGATTGAACGAAATAAAGGACAAGCACGAAATGGAAAAGACAAATAAGTCTATTGAAGAAGCAGAGAAATTATGCCAATAGCCGGATAGAGAATAAAGCGGGTTCACTACTCGCTCCGGCACAATTTAACGAGGAAAGGAAATCCGCGTCAAAAAAACCAATCTGTTATTACGGGGACTAAACCCTTGTTAAAAAATGAACAGGCGATATGAAAGGCGCAAGCCAAGTAATTCGGCTGTTTTTTATTTACTAATTAAAATCAATCTATGAGACCAGTAAAAGGAAAATGGATTGTTAAATCTCTTAACAAGACCGCTTCTACCACTTTCACTAATGGAGACTTGACCTTACTGTCCTCTGGTGCATTGGCTACGGCTACCGCTCAATCTACTTCTCACGTAGGTATCATCTTAACTGCTGTTACTTCCGGAGATAGTGATTTTGCTTCTGTGGTTAAAGTGCCGGTGGCTGTGCCGACCGAGCCTTCTTGTGAATTTGAAGCGACTGTTACGGGAACTTTGGCTACTACCGATGTTGGAACGGCTTTTGACCTTTCCACCGCCGGTTTAGTCAATAAAGCAGGAACTACCTACAAGGTAGTGATGTGCAAGGGTTTTATTGCCACTAACAAGGGAAGATTTAGCCTTTGCGGTAATCAAGACTTCTTAGACTCTTAATTAACTAACTTACAAAGTATATTTTGATATTTGAAAGATTATTAAAATATTACTACAAATATGGAACTAAATACTTCCACTTTGGCTGACTTTGTCAAGTTAGCCGACGTGCTGTTCGTGAAAGGTTATACCTCCGTTCCTCAATCTATGAGAGGTTCGGGATTGGTTAAGGAAATTCCTATTTCCAAGAATACCGGAAATACCAGAGAATTTTCTGAAATTGACCTGGATGAATACGCACGCAGAAAAGACGAAAGCGATCAAGCTGAAAGAGCGCAAGTTCAGCAAGGTTATTCAAAGACAATGACGAAATATCGTGTTGCGCGCGATATTGGCATTTCTCAAGAAATGAGAGATGAGAACAAGTATCCCGAAGTTGTGTCCCGCCTTACCGGACTTGGCAAGCAAGTCATCAATCGTATGGATTTGGATTTGGCCTTGAGAATTTCTTTTATGGCTGAAACTTCCTATACGGATATGGAGGGCAACACAATCGCTACTACGACTGGCGATGGTTATGCCTTGGGATATTCGGCGCATAGCATCAAAGGTTCTTCAACCACTTTTAGAACTATTCTGGCTAATAACCCGAGAGTGTCTAAGGGTGCTTTGGAGGCCATTGAAAGATTGCAGACCGAAGAATGTTATAACCAATTCGGTGAGAACGTTCAAATTCCGTTTGATATTATCTGGTCGGGGGATGACTCCAACACAGTTAATACCATTAAGGAATATTTGAAATCTACCACTGCCCCTGATGCTGGCGTGTCCGGCGTGATTAACGTCTATGCCGGTAAATACCGCCACGTTATCCTGCCTCGCATTTCTTTCACCGCTGTTGGTGCGAGAAATTCGAACAAGAGATATTTCTGGGGAACTGCCAGCTCTGCTTATTCCACCTTTAATCTTGGTATCTGGGAAGAGCCGAGATTGAAGACTCCGGCCAATTTAAACGCCGGCGAGGACTTTGCTACTGATGATTGGAACTTTGGTGTCCGTGGTGGCTATGGAATAGTCATCGTGAACGCTAATTGGGCAAGAATGTCCAAAGGCGATGGGAGCGCATAGAGATTAGAGATTAAAAACTTAACAATCTGATGAGAGGAGCAATCCCGTAAAAGGGGAAACTCGGTGGGCGGTGGCTCTCTAAGATTTAAAACTATGTTAAATGGAAATCAAAATAGCCGGTATGGTGCGATAGCTCGCGCTTTACCCCCTACTCTTGGAAAAATATTTTTTGTTGCTCACGCAGACGATACATTCGCTCAGGAATTTTTAAACGAATTTCCTACTGATAGCGATGGTGTGCCTCGCGTGTATTTGACAACTTCTGGGGCGGATACTGACAACTTGGCTATTCAAGCCGCACTGGACGCTACTGTTGCGAATAGAAATGACTTTGTTCTAATTGCTCCATCAAACAACAATTACGATTTGGGCGCGGTTTTGACGATGACTAAAAGAGATGTTCATTTAATCGGAATGGACTATCTTTTCAACAAGCAAGAATGTGGTTCTAATAGTGCAGTAAAAATTCATCAGACAGCTGACGCTGATATTATTACCTTGACTGGTGGAAACTGTGAAATAGCTGGTTTCTATTTCAAGAATTACAACAATCAAGGAACGATAGTTAATGCTACCGGAACTTGCGATTGCCCGCATATTCATCACAATCACTTTAACTTGAACGCTACTACTACTAATGGAGTTCCCCAGATTGACTTCTCGGCGTCTTCAAGTTCATTCATCTTGATTGAGAAGAATACGATAGCATCTAATGTTTCCGATTTGACATTCTCGTCAATTATTAATATTTCCGCGTCTTGCACTTGGGCGAAAGTATTAGACAACAATATTCTGATTGGTGATGGATGCACGGCTACGATTGGTATTGCTAACTATGGATACAAAGGACAAACGAGTGGCAATACTGTTTCTGGTCTTTCTGGTGGTGGTGGTGCTACTTCTACGGTTACGACAGCTATCGCTATCGGCGGCGGCATCGCTAATGATAATAGAATGAATGTTGCCAATACCGCTGATTATGGTTCGGCTGGAACTTACTCCTTCTTGGGTAATTATAGCCACGCAATAAATCACGTTTCTTAGTCAATTTAGTTCTTGGCGGCTCTCTATTAAAAAGAACCGCCATAACGGTTAATTATATGGCTAAAACTAAAATTTATAGATATTGCTATCACTGTGACGGGACAGGAAAAAATCTTATTTTCGTTAATGGTGAGCAACAAGAAGGAGATGAGGATTGTAAAATTTGTGATGGAAAGGGCGAAATTCTTTGGGGATATTTTAAAGATAGCGAATAATATGAAATTATTTCAAAAACTAAAAAATGCGGTTGACCCTATAAATTCATTGTTTGGTTTCGGTTTTGTTAAAGCAATGGATTATAACAGCGGGAAATCTGGTCATTTATTTTTATTTTCGTTTAAAGGTTTAATTTATAAATTATTTATCTAAATTTATGGGAAAAACCATCAAAAAAGAAACTGCTAAAAAAATTAGCAAAAAAGAAAAAGAAGTAAAGGAGGTTGAGGAGACATCGGAAGAAAGATACAAAAGAATTGAAGCTCAAGGATTATAAATTTCTTCCATAACCGATTTTTTAAAGTCGGTTATACAAAGCAATTTATATAATTATTATTAAATTTAAAAACTATGGACACTAAAAAGTATGACATCCTAAAAATCGGGGCTGTGCCTGCGCAAGCGTTTACGGCCGCGGTTACGAACATTATCACATCCGCCGCTCACGGCTTGAGCAACGGCGACAAACTTCGCTTCACGACCTCCACAACGCTTCCGGCTGGGCTTTCCTTGCTCACGGATTACTTTGTGCGAGATGCGACCACAGACACCTTTAAAGTGAGTGCCACGCCAGGAGGCACGGAGGTTGATATTACCGATACTGGCACGGGAACGCACACCTATAAACTAATGGGCAGAGTTATCTTCTGCGCCGATGCCGACACGGTTAATTTAAGCATCGTCACTAACAACGCTACCTTGACTTATAAAGTTCAAGGTTCGGACACGGAAGACGGTGATGATGTTGATTTTGGAGCGGCGATTGGGAATGCGAATATTTGGGATTATGTGGAAGCTAAAGATTTAGAGAACGAGAACGCCGTTCAAGGAGATGACGGCGTGGCTCTAACCACTACTTCGGAAGTAAGACAGTTGGAAGTTAACGTAAGCAAATTAAGATGGATAACCGTAGATGTTTACTCGTATACCTCGGGGAGTATTGGTATTACGGCTTCACTTTATAAAAATAATTAATATGAAAAAACTTTTACTTTTAATCCCCTTATTTTTTGTCTTGGTTGTCTTAACTGGTTGCCAAGGTAATTTAGGAATGAGGACAAGCAATTATTTTAACCAAGATGATGGTTATATTTATCCTATTAGCAATAACAGCATTATAAATGGCGGTGAAGTTTTAGCTTCTTCTTCAAAAAATTCTGATGTTTTAACCGCTTCTCAAATTTGTTCTTATTCGGTAATCTCCATTACTCCATTAAACTCTGATATTAATGAAACACTACCGGCTTCTTCAACACTTGCCAGTGCTTGCTTGGATGTTGTCGGAAAAAGTGTTGAATTTACCTTTGAGAATGCCACCACTGACGCTACTACAACGACCATAGTCGCCGGAGCGGGGATTACCATCGCTTCTTCAAGCGGTGTTGTTATTGGAAAAGGTGGATGGGCGGAAATAAAA
>CAYGYP010000048.1:0-9234 GCA_964354115.1 uncultured Candidatus Bathyarchaeia archaeon
CTTGGCCATAAAAGTTGAAATCCGTCCGTTCCCGCAGCACAAGTCAAGCACAGTCCCTGATCTAATGTCAAGACTGTCAAGCACTTTTATAATTCCATTGACGAGTTCCTCAGTTTTGGGCCATCTTTGGTTTAGAAGCTTCAGAAAGAGATCAGAACGCTCAACAAACAACTTGGTGATCCAATTTTTCACGTTCGCACACTCTCGTAATCATTCCTGATATGGTTTGAATTGGTCTGCGGATGCATCGTAGCATCTCTATCTTCTTAACTGCTTAAAAGATCATGCGTCAGACGTGATGCGCGTTGCCTTATTGGAAGTTGAGTTCGAAGCTAATCGGAACTTTCTCTCCCCATGATTGTCTGATCGGGCATATCTTTTGAGCAATATGATAGACTTGGTTGGTTCTTTTCCGTTCTCGTTCATTGTCTTTTTCCAGTTTTACTTTCATGTTGAAGTGCACATCTGTAAAAATGAGCTTCTCTAGGCCTTCTGCGTCCATCTTAACAGTTGCCTTAGTCTCGAGGTTCTTGAGACCTAGATTAGAGTTCTTCGCGATCAGCAGAAACAAAGTGTTCATGCATGAAGCTAATGAAGCTGCAAAGACTTCTTCTGGTACGCAATATCCTTCCTTCCCTCCGAACTCGGGCGGCGGGCTAACTGTGACGACATGTTTGCCTCTTATTGTCAGGTCGCATTCTGTTCCGCTTTTCCAGCTGGCAGTACCTTCAAAATCAAATTCTGGCACGAACTATCCTCCACAATTCCGTCCCATAAACCTTTGCCCCTCTGCTCTGCATGCGACAACAAGGGAGTGCATTGGATGCTGGAATGTTATCATCTCAGCCTTTCAAGGAGAGCAGACACACCGCTTGAAGCCATGGCTAGCAATTCAAACATTCTGTAGGCTTCTGCCATGTTATTGGCTGAGTACTCCACCCTCAATCCGTCAATTCTGTTAACGCTCGGCAATAATTCCGCAACGTCGGCAAAGTGGCTCGTCAGGAAGCTTATCCCTATTTTGACTGGCTTTTGTGGGATCAACAGCTTGGCATTGTTTTTTCTGTGTTTGGCCGTCGCCTTTTTGACGGCTTCTCGCAGGTCCTTCTCTATCCGTGCCAAGCTGGGGCTTATTGCTGAAAGCCGACTCATAGAGTGCTTTAAAGCCACGGTCACGGCCCACGGTGCATGCTTCTTCACGTCATCGTTTAGAAGCTGAGCCTCACCAGCAACCAAGATAACAGGAACGCCAAATTCCCCCACAGTATACGCGTTCAAGAGGAACTCGCTTGCAACGATCCCGTTTATTTCTAGTCTGTTTATGCTTCCACCGCTGTAAGTGTGATCGAATGTTGATTTTGCTGTCCCGAATTTAGCGTGGTATCCAAGAAACAAGGCAGCTTGGCAGCCTTCAACGCCTGAAACCATGCTGAGCGGCCGAGGAAAGCCTCTGACGATCTCCACGTATTCGGGCAAATCATCAATTAGGAGATTGACCATGGGTCCGTGGCTGTCGGCAATAACGACCTTGTCAAACCCATTCTTGTGCAGTTCATCCGATGCGATCAGCGTGATTTTGGTAGCGATTCTTCTTGCTTCATCATACAATGGGCCCTTCAAGTTCAAGTGACCGGGGATGACGACGTACGGCATGCCCTCCAAATCAACGGAAATGAAGGCTTTCATGAGACGCACCAAACTAAGTCTGCATGGAGAGTGCATTAAAGGATTTCGATACGCTTGTTGTGGAGCACACCATCAGATATTGGCTAACCCCAGCAATTCCACGGTCTTATCACACAGAAGCTTCTGCATGTGCTGATCGTATGATGCTGGCGACGTAGCCGTTTCCTTCAGCTTCGAGAAGCATTTCCCTGTCGCATTCTTGACCTCGTCTGATGATGCCAAGTATACCGGGGTCTTAGCCGCCTTCTTTGCGCTGATCTGGAATGGCCGCACCATCCTGAATGCTATTGATGAGAGGCGGTTGCCATCGTTTCTTCCAAGGTTGGTTGCAACAAAGCCTGGCTGTACTGCATTCACTGTAACATCTGTGCGCTCTAGGCGTCTGGCCAGTTCATAGGGGTACATTAGGACCATCAGATTTGCATTGGCGTATGCGCCCATTCCCTTGTAGTTTTTCTCGCTCTGGAGGTCGCGCGCTGAAATGGGTTGAAGCAGTAGCGCGCAGAGATTGGTGGATAGGGCTTTTGCAGGCGAGTAAGCTGATGCGCGTTTTACGTGTCATTTTTGTGCCTAGTGTTGTTGAGTGTTGAATTAGAAGTTTGCAGTTCCTCTTCTTTCTGAGAAATCATACCATTTCCAGATTTCGTTGATTGTTTTCTTGGAGTATCCGCATTGCTTAAGCAGGGATATCCAATTTGAGGGTGGCTTCATCTTGATCGGACCCCTAAGCATGTGAGAAAGCCTGTGCATTCAACGAAATTAAACGCTGTGTATTCTCAATTTTGTTTCTGTAGATGTGTTGCACGTGTCTACAACAAGCGCGCTGTTGCAATCAATATCCACGGTGTTGAAGTGCCAACCAGAAGAATTACTCAAGATGGCAAAAAGAATCAAGATGCAGTTTTCAAAAAGAGTCGGACTTGTGAATCATTCAATACGAGTCTTGCTGAAATGATGAGATAACGAATAAATAGGGTTGTATCATATGATAAGCTATTGATGCTAACCCATAGTTCATCTCACCAAGCACCAAACCACAGAAGAGATTCTATCCTTATAGTCTCAGACATATTGTCCTGTGCGACTAGGGGAGCAGGAAAGTGCGAAATAATGTATAAAGTCGGGCTGAGTTCTGCCCAGCTGAATAAATATCTAGTGTTGCTTCTCAAATCGGAACTATTGATTGCATGTAATTATGATAAAAAGTCTCTATACAAGACAACGAATAAGGGAAAGAACTTCTTGGAAACATTCGAAACGCTTGCCAAACTATTGGACTAGAAAGAAAATGGGTGCGGGCAATCAGAACTGACGTGTAAATACGCGATCATGATCTCAAGAAAGAAGACGCGAATCGCGAAAGGACACGAGTTCGCTGAAGTAGGACCTGTGAGGAAGAGAAGAGGATACTTCAAGCATTGTCTTGTGATTACAATATCTGATAGAGAAGGGAAACACAAGGAGCTTTACAGGAGCGAGTGCTGAGCTGACTGTGAAGTTTTCAACATGCGTCTCCTAGAGGCACGTGTTGAAAAGAATGGAAAGAACCGAGAATACTGACAAAAGCATCCCGGCAATGATCTTGGTCACGGGTATACACTAAGTCTCTTCGGGTGGCAAGCCGTAGTTGGTATTATGGAACAAGAATTCTGCGGCAAGTCATATAAGCTGATCAGGGCAACTCGTGGTGTAGAAAAAGGTGTTTAAGGGTATCGCAGGGCTGAACGTCAATTTGACCTCTGACAAAAAAGCTGCCTACGACAAGTTATTTCTGCCATCTTTGGTCGTGTCCAGCTTCGCTACTGGTCCGATAACGGTCTTATCGGCTCTGCTTCTGATTGACATAGGCTACACGTTTAATATTACTTCTGTTGGTATTGTGGGGCAGGTCAACACGACATACTCTATCGCAGCGGTCGTCTTTGCATTATCAATGAGCGTCTTAAGCATTAGGTTTAAGCACAAGTCGTTGCTCCTTGTGGGCTTGCTGCTGATGATCATATCGGCTCTTGGTTGTTTCTTGGCTTTAGATTTCACCATGATGGCTGTGTTCTATTCACTAAGTGGCGCTGGATATGCGATGGTCTCACCGATGACAGTTGCGCTGGTTGGAGAACACTTTGCATTAGAGAAAAGAGCGAATGCCATCGGATGGATCATTGCGGGCGGATCGTTAGTATACGTCATAGGCGCGCCACTCATTGCCCTAATGTCAGGATTCGGAGGCTGGCGTCTTCCGCTTTTAGGATTTGTCGTGCCTGTTTTGGTCTCAGGTCTCCTGCTAGCTTTTCTGGGGCTTCCATCTGCTCGCTCTGGTGACCAAGGCACGACGCGTAGGAGTACATATCTAAGAGGCTTCAAGGAGATTCTGATGAACAGATCTGCTGTTGCTTGCTTAGTTGGTGACGTTCTTCGTTCAGCTGCATTTGTTGCAGTTGTACTCTACGCTGCATCATTCATTAGACAACGGTTTTTGGTGGAGACAGATCTCGCTTCTATCGTGCTATTAGGAGGAGCGTTGTGCTATGCGTTAGGTAGCCTTGTCAGCGGAATGTTCGTGAATAGGTTTGGCAGAAAATCTTCAACGGTTCTAACCGCTTTGTTGTCAGGAATATTCACTATATCCTATGTTTTTGCTTCCAGCCTATGGCTTTCTGTGGCGTTGATATTTGTGGTCAGTTGGTTTTTCGGCATGGTTGCCTCAGCAGCCAACAGTTTGACTCTAGAACAGATTTCAGGATTCAGAGGGACGATGATGTCAATGGATTATGCACTTATTAACGTGGGTTCTGCGCTTGGATCCGTGGTCGGATGGCTTGCACTGTCAGCTTTCAATTATGAAGGTCTAGGAAGTGCTCTTGGAGCCATGGGGATTTTTGCAGGAATCGTCTTTGGTTTCCTTGCAATAGACCCGACTAGGGCTGGAAACGTGAAATCATAGCACGTGCACGCTATTCTTATCAGCATCGAGTGTTATCTGGAAATCATAGATGATCTGAAATGGACGACAAGAACTTCCAATATGGAATATGCGGCGTCTACTGTGGCCAGTGTCCTAATGGGAATGGAAGGGTGAAGATGATTGCGGGGGAGCTGAAAAGGCTTGTCGACACGGTTCGTTATGACTGGGTCGGAGACGCAGTTAATTCGTTCAAGTTTGAAGAGTTCAGAAAAGGCCTAGAATGGTTTGCTGATGCGCAGTGTCCTATGTGTCTGAATGGTGGGGGCGCACCTTGCGAAAACAGGAAATGCGCATCTGAAAGGAAGCTTGAAAGCTGCCTTCTATGCGACGATTACCTCACTTGTAAGCACACCGAATATCACCGCGATTGGTATCCTTTCGTCGTCGAGAATTACAACCGTGTTAAACAGGTAGGCTTCCAGAAATATCTTGAAGAAGAAAAGGAAAGGACTAGAGCGGGCGTAGACCTGATGGGTCACCTAGGACGAAGATGCTGCAAAGTTCTCAAACTGGAAGACAAGCAGTGAACTGGAAGAGAGCGGTTTTGCAGATTCTGAACGAAATTCCCGCAAAACGATTATAGATCAGTTCTGGTTCTCATTCATGTAGAGAAGTGGAACAGAATCTGTATAGATTCTAGAAAGTGCGTGTGATTGCACATGGAGTTCTGCGATAAATGTGGCTCTCGCATGATTAGGACCCAGGAGGGTCTTCTGTGCCCAAAATGTGGGAACGTAGTCCATGCAAGACCCACAGTGCAATTGAAGAACATAAGGAGAACAAATCAGTCTGATGACGTTTATGTTTTTGATGATCAAGGGGGCTATCCAAAAATTGCACGGGAATGTCCAAAATGTGGAAACAAAGAGGCCGTGCATTGGTTTTCAGGAATCTCTGGTGAACATGCAGGCGTAGCACGAGAAAGAACAGTAGAACACTTCAGATGCACAAAATGCTCATACTCATGGGCTGAAAGCTTTTAACGGCACGCCGACAATTTTTCTTTTGATTCCTTGCTATATAGATTGTACTCTAAGAAATCCCCGAAAGATTTCCGCCTAGAAGGATCAAATCAATGAGTGAGAAATTACTTGAATTGATAAGAGTACGATATGGCGAGACTACAGGTTACTTGTTGCTTGGTCAAAGCAGCATGTTTTTTGCAGACATTATCCCCAAGGTGGTCAAAGAAGATGCCATTGGTGCGAAGACTGCTGGAGTAGAGGCGATGTTCGATATTGTAAGGACAGAGCTCGAAACTGACTCCAAGTCTGGGAAGCTAGTCGATACAGAAGAAAAGAAAGCTCTCCGCCAATTGTTTGAGGCTTACAGGAACACTCGTGACAAAAACATCCTAAAATCACTTTCTGTTGGGCAAGTCTTCAACGCGGACCACAGCATACAGCTTCTCGACCGCATCATACCCTATTCTTCGATATCCAAGTTAGAGATCAAAGACCAATTCATTACTACCACACAGCAGCTGTCTCGCACGCCCCTAGCCGCAAAGATTTACGGCGGATCAACCACATGGCAATTTGACGTTCGGGAAGACAGTGACCTGTTTAAGACTCTAGTGAAGACTCTTCGCGACTTGCTGCCAAACAACGTTCTCAGCTAGCGCTTTCTCCCATATCTCAGCCTGTGCATAAACTCTCCTACGAGGCTTAAGCCCGAAGTACCGCGAGAAACTGCCAGGTTACGCCAAGGGTTAAATATCAAACTGCAGGTACAAAGCGAAGAAGGTTGAGAAAAATTGGACGAAGAAGGATTTAGAGACTTTTGCACCAAAAAAAGTCTAAATGAAAAGACAATTCAAGCGAATATCGGAATGGTGAAAGAATTTGAAGCTTTTCTCAAAAAAAGAGGTAAGAACAAGCATTTTAAGAATGCCACCGCTCGCGACGTAGAGGATTTCGTGGACTCTTTGATGAAGAACAAAAAGAATACGTGGGGAAATTTTCTCGCACTCGTACGATACGCTCGTTTCGCAAAAAACAAAGCAGTACAGGTTGCTTTACTGGAGCTTTTAGATGGCGCCGATGTTTTAGAAAATCTTTCTGAAACTCTGACACAGGCTGTTGGCAAGAACAAGCGTGATGAGATATTTGAAGGAATCAACCTGCCGCCCCTTGGCACGCATTCAAAGGACAAGCCAAAAATAGCCAAGAAATTCATGGAAAGACTTGAGGCCAAGCTGGGCGAAAAAGGATGCAAAGAAATACTATCAAGTGGACCTCACGCAGATCCGAAGGAAGAGTACTTGCCGGAACGAAAGAAATTCCTAGCTTCAAAAAGCATAGACGATTTTCTGAAGAAACGGCACAAGGAGTACATTAAGGAACTCGAAGGACACATGGAGGAAAAGACGTTGTACTTCACGCAGGAAATCGATGAGGAAGTTCTTGAATACGTACGTAACACGCCGACCTGCCAGAATGGCGTCAGAGAAGGAGACATAATCTATGTCACAAAGATCCCGTACATGGCAAAGAAATACCTGCATGAAACAGATGAAAAGAAGAAGAGGTACTATTACTGCCATTGCCCATGGGTGCGGGAAGCCATAAAGTCGGCTTTGAAGATTTCGCCTAACTTCTGCTACTGCAGCGCTGGCTTTGAGAAGCGACCTTGGGATGTCATCTTTGACCAACCTGTTAAAGCGGACGTTGTTGAAACTGTTCTGAAAGGGGATCCTATCTGCAAATTTGCCATACACGTTCCAAAGGAATTCCTGAAGAACACGCGTCACGAATCAAAAATGTAGTGAGCAGAAGGCTTTTTTAATCATAATCGAACCATACCTAAATCCATCCCGCAGCTAGCCATGTAGAGTTGGACCACGGCTATGAAGTTCGAAACTAGAGTCATGGACATAATACAGCGCACCTATAACGTCAAGAGTTTCAGGTTTCTTCGGCCAGTCTCATTCGACTACAAGCCAGGACAGTACATGTTCATCACCATAAAGAGCGGACAGGAGCAGATGAAGAAACCTTTCTCTATTTCGAGCAGTCCGACTGAAGAAGAATTCATCGAGTTCACGAAGAAACTCACCGATCACCCTTTCTCAATTGCGTTGGCTACCCTGAAGGTGGGCAACTGGACTGCTGTAGACGGACCTTACGGCAATTTCACATTCACTGGCGAATTTGACAAGGTTGCAATGCTTTCGGGTGGAGTCGGAATAACACCTTTGAGAAGCATCTGCAAGTACTGCACGGATACGCGGTCAAAAGCCAAGATGACCTTGTTGTACGGCAACCGCACTGAAAAAGATGTCGTGTTTCAGAAAGAGTTTGAGGAGATGCAGAAGTTCAACAAGAACCTCAAGGTAGTGTTCACGGTCGACGAAGCGAGTGAGCAGTGGGCGGGCAGAACTGGAAGGATTGATGCCGAGATGATAAAAAAAGAGATCCCGGACTACTTGAAAACGGTGTTCTACACGTGTGGTCCTCCAGCCATGGTCGAGGCCATCGAAAAACTGCTCAGAACAATCGGAATCTCTGAAGAACGGATCAAGACAGAGAGCTTTCAAGGCTACTGATCATGCGCGCACATATTGAGAGTGTTTCTGCAGTGAAATGGGTCAGATAGGAGTTTCTGATAGGTATGTTAATGCTTATTGTGGTAGGGTGCCAAGATCAGTTCGGGCAAGACGCTACGCCGATTTTTCACTGGAAAAGCAGGTTGAGATCCGCGAAAAGGCAAATCTAACAATGCTAGTACAAGTTGCCTAACAAAACGTCTTCCTCAGTTTGTTCTGGAGTCAGGCAATCCGATAGTTTTCTTTTCCGCTTTGATTTGCTTTAGGTATAGTCATCACAAAACGTGCCCCTTGTCCAGGTTCGCCAGTTTCCTGTATTGCCCATCCGTATGCTTCCATTATTTTCTTTATTAGGTATAGGCCATGGCCAGTGCTTCCACCTGTGCTGTAGCCTTCTTTGAAGAGTTTCGATTTCTCAGCTGCAGGTATGCCGATGCCATCATCTTCATAAATCAGCTTGAGCTCATCTTGGCTCGTTCTCTCATAGTGTACTTTTATTTTGGTGATCTTTTTGCCGTACTTTAGCGAGTTGTCGACCAGATTGTAGAACAACTGTCGCAACAGTGAGTCTGCTAATACCGTTAGCCCATGACAGTCATTTATCACCTTAGTGTCTTTCATGCCTGAAAAGAGCGAAATTGCCTCATTGACAGTTTTTTCCACATCAATATACAGCATCTGCTCAGCGCCCAGCATCTCGTAGGCCTTCGCGAAATCAAAAATCCTCACAACCTGCTGAACAGACGTTTCCATTTCTTTAAGATAGTCCAGAATCTTGCTGTTGTCAGCCAGTTCTTTCTTGGCTAGATATGCATTTCCTGTGATTACGGCCAGCTTGTTTCGGGCATCATGTCTCGTCAGGCCGCCAACGACTCGTAGCTTCTCATTCATTGTCTCCAGTCTTTTCATTGTAGTCTGCAGGTCTTTCTCAGTCTTCTTCAGTTCGGAAATGTCTTTGTAGACCCCAATATAGCCCGCCAGCTGGCCTTGGATGAAAATAGGTGCTGCAGAGATCGAAACGGGAATCAGAGAGCCATCT
>CAYGYP010000049.1:0-9218 GCA_964354115.1 uncultured Candidatus Bathyarchaeia archaeon
TCTACCGGTTCGGAGGCGAAGCCACACTTGAAAGTCTGAAGCGTAATCTGCGAGTGGCAGGCGTGGACAAGCGGTTAATGCTGATCGTTCCCACGGAGAAGGGCCATAAGGAAAGCACCATTGTTGGACAGGAGGAACACGTTGCCAAACTGCTTGGAATATCGGCTGAGACCGTTCTAGATCGTGTTCGCACCCTTTTGAGAAGAGACAGAATTGGCAGAACAGGCGTTTTCATAAACGTGGAATTGGCTGAAGATGAAACTTTTGAGATGGCTCTTCACCGGCTTGCGGATCAGAACCCGGCTGTTCGCAGGCGGTTGGCAAGCCTGTCTTGAAACGTTCACTTCTGCTGTGGATAGAAGATGAGTTCCTGTTCTTCCAAGAGCTTCTGAATGTTGTCCACAGCAGTGTATACTTCCTGCTCTTTCTTTGCACCGACGCACACGAGTTTGCCAGCTGAGAAGATTAGGAACACAACTTTGGGCTCGTCCATCCTGAAGACGGCTCCTGGGAATTGTTCAGGTTCGTACATGACCTTTTTAAGCTTGTAAACAACACTTTCCAAGTCGATTTCTCCTCCGAGTTCTGCTGACGCAACGATGTTTTGGATGGTGATGACTGGCTTGTTTTTGATCGGTATCCCATTGTTTCTCAGCTCCTTCGTCACCTTATTCACTGCCTGTATCGCCTCTTTCTCAGACTTGGCCCCCGTACACACCATTTTTCCCGTCGTAAAAATCAACGTAGCCGTCTTCGGCTTCTTCAATCGAAAGACGAGCCCCGGAAACACGTGTGGATTGTATTCAGCGTGAGGAAACTTCTGGACTATCTGCTTCAAGTCTATGGTTTGATTAAGGGCTGCTGACGCGACTATATTTTGGATTCGCACCGAAGGTTTTCTTCCATCCATGCCTTATCTCAAATCCTGCAGGCCAATCTAAGCGTAATAGTGCCACCTAGATATAGCTTTAATTCGACACGATAACCGTTTCGATTCTTGGCAAACTATTCCCCGCTATTGATCTCATTGGAAAACGGGAAAACGGAGAATTGAGGCTACTCCGCCTAGGGCAACGAGCTCTGACCCAGCTTCATGCTCGGTGCTGATCACCATCGTCCCGCCACCTTTCTGTTCTACTTCCTTCATAATCTCCTCTAAACGCAATCGCTGCTCATCTGAAGATTCACGCAGCATCGAATCCGCCAACACGAGTTTTTCAACTGCGCCCATCTTCGCAGCTTTTTCGACTTGTTCCATTCCATAAGTGATAGTCAATTCGCCCTTGCCCAGTCGTCTCAGGACTTCTTCCATTACCTCAGTTTCTTCAGCGATTCGCAAGCGCTTCGTGGCTTTGAGCAGAACCCCTGAGCGCAGGGCCTCGTTGATGCCGGCCACGCCGCCGTTGTTGACGCCTTTCACGTCTACTACTGACTTTGCTATGTCTCCCGCCTCGTTTTCAAGGAATCTTGCAAAGTCATTCTTCACGTATCCTGCACCAATGATCACGATGGGGCTTTGCGATGAGGCCCAAACTCGACGAAGGTTGTTTAATGCTCTTATGAAATATTCTTTGACGGCTGTTGTTCTTTTTTCAGTTTCACGCTTTCCAGGAAGCTTCACTCGCTCTTCTACCCTCTCATCGATACCATACTGAGCTGTCGTGGCGATCGCATAGTTTTCATCGTCAATTGAGACTATTATGATAGGTTCTTCGGACGCTCTCCGTGCCTTCTCCAACCTTTCAAGATGATGCCCAGCCCATTCCTTCTTCACAATCGTGGCTGCTGTGTTCAAGGCGATCTTAATCGTGTGATGCGCTCCTTCTGGCACATTCTCTGGGGCCTGACAAATAGTGCCATGAACTCTCAGTCTGCCCAAGAGCTTGTCCCAGCTAACCGATTCAACTTTGACCCCTAAGAAGACGGAGACCCTTTCTCCACGGCCAGGCCTGGCATATTTTTCATCAGGCTTCATCTCTCGCGTAGTTCGAGCATAGATCTCGTCATTTTTGTAGATGATGTTGTATAGGTGCCACAAGTCGTCGGTTGTCTCGGGAACAATTTTGATGAAACCTTTGTGCAGATTTTTTTCCAGAATCTTCAAGCCTTGAGCCTCTTCCGAGTTGATGCGTGAAACTCAGTAATAAAGCTCGGCCTATTAAGGAATGAACTGCACTCGGAAAGCAGTTTTGATAAGTATTAAAAGTGTGGTTAGTTTGAATAATCATGACCAAGGCAAGGGAACAAATCATGAAGGTTACCTTTTGGCTTCTAGACGTCAACTATGATGTTGGCGATAAGGGATCTGAGATTTGGCTTTGGGGCGTTGACACCTCTGGAAAAAGAATGCTCATCGTCGACAGAAACTTTCTTGCCTATTTCTATGCCGTAGTTAACGAGAACGCGGATCCATCAAGAGTGGCTAAGGAGATTGAGGCGGGACATTATTCTTCAGTTGTGAGGCTTGAGATTGTTGAACGCAGGTTCTTTGGAAAGCCCGTTAGAGCCGTGAAAGTATATTGTAAGGATCCTGATGTTTTGCCCAAACACGCTAGGGCCCTTCGTGGGCTCGAAGGGGTAAGCGATTGTTTCGAAGATGACGTTCGATTTTCCATGCGCTACCTTATTGATAACAACGTCGTCCCGTGCGGTTGGCACGAGGTGGAAGTAACTGAAGAAATGCCAAAAATGGACGTTCACGTTGACAACATCTACGAGGCAAGATCTAAGCCGAAGCTTCTTGGAAAAAGCGATGTTCCACAGTTGAGAATTATGGGTTTCACGACAGTATACTACAGTAGAGAGGGCTCCCCGAAGCCCAATAGGAACCCGATAATCACAATTTCCACCGCAACAAACCGTGGCGAAACAGAACAGTTTTGGGCAGGTGATGATAAAGACGACAGGCCACTTTTAGAAGCGTTCGTAGCTTACGTTCGAAATCTTGACCCAGATATTGTCCTAGGTTATGGCGTGAACGGACGCGACTGGCCATACCTCGTGGAGAGATGCAAGCAGCTTGGGCTGCACTTGTACGTTGACAGGACGAAAACTGAGCCTCATACAAGCGTTTATGGACACGTTTCAATAACGGGCAGAGCTAACGTGGACCTCTCTGATTATGCCGAAGAATTTCCGGAGGTCAAGGTCAAGACTTTGGAGAATCTGGCCGATTATCTGGGGATAATGAAAATTGAGAATCGCAAGCTGATTGAAGATGTAGAAGTCTCCGATTACTGGGATGACAAGGCCAAACGTGAAGTATTGAGGCAATTCTCGTTGGACAATGCCCGATGTGTTGTGGGCGTTGCCGGGGCAATTTTGGATTTTGCAATGCAATTGTCAAATCTTGTGAGTTTGCCGCTGGATCATGTTGGAGCGGCAGCAGCAGGCTTCAGAGTCGAATGGTTCCTGGTGAAACGTACACGTGAAATCGGTGAACTTATTCCCAAGAGGATCGAGCAGCCTTACAGACCCTACCCTGGCGCCATAGTGCTTGAGCCCAAGCCTGGGTTGCATGAGGACGTTGTTGCATTGGACTTCAAGAGCATGTATCCCAACATAATGATAAACTACAACCTCTCGCCTGACACCTACGTGGCTCCAAAAGAACCTGAACCGAAAGAAGGAGTCTATGAGGCACCAGAGGTAAAGCACAGGTTCCGAAAAGAACCACCTGGATTCTACAAGCAGGCATTATCTGATCTCATTGGCGTTCGGGATAAAATCCGTTCAAGAATGAAGACGATCGGTCCCAAAACCATCGAGTTTCGGGTTTTAGACGCTCGCCAAAAAGCTGTGAAGGTAATAACCAACGCTATGTACGGTTATGCAGGTTGGACTGGAGCCAGATGGTATGTGAAACCCGTGGCCGAAGCCGCTGCAGCTTGGGGAAGGCACACCATAGTCAACACAATCAAGATAGCAGAGAAAGAAGGACTGAATGTCGTCTACGGCGACACTGACAGCATATTCGCGAAGAACGAGCCGAAAAAAATTGACGAACTCTTGATTGAGATTAGAGAGAAAATAGGGTTGGAGATCAGCCGCGACAAGGTCTACGTGCGGATCTTCTTCACGGAAGCAAAAAAGCGTTACGCTGGATTGCTGCCTGATGGACAGCTTGACATAGTCGGCCTGGAAGTCATGCGTGGAGACTGGGCTGTCGTGGCCAAGAAGGTGCAGGAAAAGGTTTTGGAAATCGTGCTTAAAGAGCAGTCCCCTGCGAAGGCCGCTAAATTTGTGCAACACTTCATTTATGAGCTTCGGCAGAAGCGCGTGGCCTATCGTGATCTCATAATCTGGAAGACCTTGACGAAGCCTCCGGAGGAATATGAAGTCAAGGCGGCGCATGTTGAAGCTGCAAAAATGCTAAAGGAGAAAGGGTGGGAGCTTGCCGTAGGCGACAAGGTGGGCTATGTGGTAGTAGCTGGCAGCGGGCGTCTTTACGAGAGGGTAAAGCCCTACATGTTTGCCACTTATGCTGAAGTGGACATTGAGTATTACGTGTCTAAACAGGTTGTTCCAGCTGCGGCCCGCGTTCTTGCAAGCTTTGACATAACCGAAGAGCAATTGCTAGGCCCTAAAACAGAAGAAAAAGAGGCCAGAAAGCTGACTGACTTTTTTGGAAGTTAGTCTTGCATGATCTCGGAGAACGTCATCAGCTGAACGGTTAATGATGGTTTGACGGCTTCCGATATTCGTGAAGCTATAATCTTCTTTATGTTTTTCTCGCTTGCCACGTCGACAATCCTCTGTGTTATGATGCCGTCAAAGACTATGGTGTCTACTCCTTCCATTTCTTGCAGTTTTTCTGCCAGTTGATTTACTGGCATCCGTTCGATCTGCTCCAGTTTGTCGTTTAGAAGTACCGCCTCCAATGTGCCTTCTAGGGCTTTTGCGGTTTCGGCAAGTTCCTTTGGAACTTCGATTTTCTGCTTTTCTCTCTTCGGTTTGAACAGATCTTCAACGGCGATTTTGGCTTCTAGCGCGTCAAAGATTTCCTTGCAATTCAACTCTTCAACTTCTTTGCCTCTTGGAGCTCTGCCAACTTGTTTTATGTCTGTGACTTGAAGAAGCTCTTTCAGGATCAGGTCTCCGCCTCTGTCTCCGTCAAGAAGTGCGGTGGCTTTTTTCTCTTTGCAGAGCGTTTTTATCGTTTCGGGAACCTTTGCTCCTTCCAGTGCCACTGTGTTCAGTAGACCGCATCGCATTAGGTTTATTATGTCTGCCCTTCCTTCAACGATGATTATTTCTTTTGCATTCTGAAGCTCTGGTCCAGCTGGCAATTCATCCGGCCCGTACTTTTCCACTTTGCCCACTTTCAGCGTTTCTGAGACTTCCTTGAAAACCTCGTCCACCGACGGCATGGATTCGATTGTCCACTTGTGAAGAATCTCTTTGGCCCTATCGATTATCACTTTTCTTCTGGCTTCTCTAACGTCTTCAATCTTTTCAAGGGTCACCTTTGCGGCGCAAGGTCCAACTCTGTTTATGCTTTCTATGCTTGCAGCGATCAAGGCCGTGGAAACACGGTCTAGGCTCGTGGGGATTGTTATGGTGCCCGTTGTCATGTCATTCTTAGAATGCAGCTCAATCTCTATTCTGCCAATTCTGCCCGATTTTTGAAGATCCCTCAAATCGAGCTCGGGGCCGAACAGCCCTTCTGTCTGTCCAAAAACCGCTCCGATAACGTCTGGTTTTTCAACTACTCCTTCTATATCAAATTTCGCTTGCGTAACGTACTTTATCGTAAATGCTTGTGATGAACCCGTAAGCGATACCTCCTATTTGATTATGTTATGGTTAGTTTAGTCACGTAACGAGTGAATTGTTGCTCAGATTACGAGATTTCACTTTGATACTGACTATATATTACATTTATGAATTACGGCTCTTACTCTTTAAGCTTTCTTCTATAAGCCCGAATTCAGGACGTTCTGTACATTCTTATATGCAGAAAAGACAACCCAATAATGAGAGTGCGCACATGGAAGAAAATGTGGAACTTGCCCGTCAAGTCATCACGCAATGTTTGAATATAGCAAAGGGCGAAAACATCTGGATTCAAACTTGGAATCACACAATAGACTTGGCGTCGGAGATAGCCCTCGCCTGCCTAGAAAGAGGAGCCCAGCCATTCATCACGCTTAACGACGAGAACTATTGGACACGCTCACTGCAGGAAGCACCGAAAGAATTCTTGGAAGCTCTCCCCTCCACGAAGGCTGCTACGCTGGAACAGACCGACGCGTTCATCTTCATGCTGGGACCGAAGAAACCTGTGGATTGGAGCAGAATTCCCCCAGAAAAACAGGAACTTGCCAACATATGGTATCTCGAATCAAATAAGTACATAGATTCATGGCGGAAAATCGCGAGAAAACGCTCTGTTCGCACGTTAGGAATCGAATATTGCTTGGTCACGCCGGAAAGGGCGAAATCCTTCGGTATCAACTATGAAGAATGGCGAAGAGTCATGCTTGCTGGCTGTCTAGCTGATCAACGTCAGATCGCTGAAAGGGCTGCTGGGCTGGCCAAGATCACAAGAAAGTCCAGAACAGTAAACATTCAGACTTCTTTCGGAACAAACCTCAATTTCATGCTCGTTGAACGCGAGCCGGTCACAGGTGACAGTGTCGTTACTAAGGAAGATGCAGACAAGGGCATTGTGAAGTTTTTGCCTTCGGGCTTCGTTGAGGTTGCACCCGACGAGGATAGCGCTGAGGGAATTGTTGTTTACGATGTGCCAATTCCCGTTCGAGGGAGCAGGAGCATCGAAGGGTTAACATTGCATTTCAGCCAAGGAAGAGTGGTGAGGTATTCAGCACAGAGGGGAATAGAGCCATTTGAAGATTACATTAAGTCTGGTCAGGGCGATGTTGGCAAGTTCGGCTTTTTTGGCATGGGCCTCAATTCTGGCTTGATACATGGCTTAACCCAGGACGACAAGGTCTTAGGCGGAGTCACGATAGGGATCGGCGGAAATGAAGATAAATGTGGGAAAAATCGGACAGTTGGAAATCGTCACTGGTGGGCTTCTATGAGTGAAGCAACAGTCAAGCTTGACGGGAAAATCGTGCTTAGCGACGGTAAGTTGCAGATGTGAGCCGAAAAGAAAGATCAGGTTCAATAAAGGATCTTCATGCTAGATTAAGCGCTTTTTTTCTTAGCGTGTCTAGGTAGGAGGCAAGGCTTTCAATGTCTTTGATCTCTTTTCCGACAAGATGGAATAGGTCGCGCCAAAATGTGGTGCTAGGTTTGATCTTTGCCGTTTCCAGACATTGTCTTAATCGTTTTGTCAGTTCTTTTCCCCGCCTGTCATAGTCCAATAGCAGGATCGCTTCTTGCGGCTGGGCCTTCTCTATTTCAGTGAGCACATCTAGGAGTGATTTGCCGCCGCTTTTTGCAGGTATTATTCTGCCTTCTACGCCTAATGCTCTGAGAGTTTCAGTGTCTTTTCTGCCTTCAACAATTATGGGTGTTCCTTTTCCGGACTCTATGGCTAAGCATTGTAGAAGTTGCAGGATTTTTTCTTCTCTTTCTTTAAGACGCGTCGACAATGGGTGTTTACCTTGTTGTCTGGGCGTTCTTCACGGTTAGCAGGCATTCTTTGGCTTCTTTGTTGCTTTCGAAGTATTTTCTGACGGGTTCAAGTATCTGGGCTAGTTCTTCGGCGACAGCATTCTTCAGATCCTGCGGGTGCAGTTTTCCATTAGCATAGGCTTGTGCCAACTCTTTGAAGCTTTGAAGTTCCATTTTGCCTCCGAATTTAGCTGGCCTATTAATGGTGAGGGTTTGCTTTTCTCTGAAGATTACGTATTTGCAGATTTCCAGTATCGGGTTGTACTCGACGGTTTTTTCTGGGCAGAAGGCTTTGGAGACTTTCTGTTTTATTTCCTCAGGAGTGTCGTAGATGAAGATGCAGGTTTCAGGTTTGCTCTTGGACATTTTTATTGATGAGAGAATTTCCCTTTCCTTTTCCTTCGGGATAGGCCAAACTGGAGGTTTCGTCAGACCTTGAAGGTAAGTGTGGTGCACGCATACGGGTTTCCAGAATCCGATTTTTTCGCCGATTTCCCTTGCTACGACGTTTGCTTTCCGTTGGTCCATGCCTAATTGGCAAATCTTGACTTTCATGTGGAATATGTCGGCCACCTGCATTGGCGTATAGAAGAAGTCTGAAACATGTTTGGCGTCGGTCTCTTTTCTGCCAGCGATTTCTAAGGTTCGTGTGACCCTGGCTATCGAAAGGTTCTTGGCAACTGTGACTGTTTTTGCCCAGTAGTCAAGATCAGCGTACAGTTCGTCTGAATAGATGAACTCCACTTTGTCCTGCGGTACGCCGAGGGCTATCCATGAGTGTTTGAAGAGGTCGGCGGCTTTTCTGATCAGTTTTAGGTCTCCGCCGAGCTTGTTGTTCAGCCACGCGTGCCACGTGGACAAGTAGGCCTTGAAGTGTATGCCCGCTTCGATGAAGTCATTCATCTTGTAGGCGCAGATGTTGCCTGTTCCAAGGTGAACCAGGCCTGATGGTTCCCATCCGTCATAGGCGACGGGGTGTTCCTCCGTCTCCAAAAGATGCCTCAGATCCTCAACCGTCAAGACCTCCTCAGTTGGGGGCCTGCACACTAATTCCATCTTTCTTTCTACGTCCAAGTTTTACCCGCCAGTTTCATCAGCTTTCTAACGTTCTATGGCGAAGCGCAAATTAAAGTTTTAGTTCATGACAAAGCCAGGCTCTTCTTTTAGCTATTACTGCTTTCTGGCAAGTTCTGTTAGAAGCATTTTCGTTCTTTTTCGCGGGCTATTGTCTCCCAACGTAACCTAACACTTAACTTCATTGCTGGAGCGTTGCGCTCTTCTAAGTTAAGCTCTCTCCGGCGTGGGATTTTGTGCCCGCGCCCACCGTGTCCCATGTTTGGGTAAACCCGTCATTATCCTTAGTAATTTTTGTGTGTTTTGGTCTTGATTTGTTATTGTTTCTTCTGTTTTACCCTGTGTATTTTCTGCTTGGGTGGTCATTCGATTTTCATCTCTTCGGGTTCGATTGCCTTATAGAGTTCTTCAAGGGCTTCTTCTATTTCTTGTTTTCTGGTTCGTTGTTTCATCTTTCTTCACGTATCTTTTCAAAGGATTTCATTCTTTTCGTCGTTGAGTGACGAGGAGACAATATGCCTTTTCATCATTAGTGTAGCATAAAGACTCTGAGCTGGAGG
>CAYGYP010000050.1:0-2593 GCA_964354115.1 uncultured Candidatus Bathyarchaeia archaeon
TGAAAGAGACAGGTGTGCTCTTTGTGCATGGATCTGGATTTGATCCGACTTACGGCACTGGGCACGTCAGAGGCGTGATTCTACCACCAATTGAGACACTGGAGAAAGCCCTTGACGAAGTTGAAAGGTTCATGAAGAAGAGTGAGACTTGACCCTTTCAGCAAGACACGTGATTACTTGTGGACCAGTATTCCCTGCTTTGGATCACTAACGAGTTTCACGAACTCTCCCATCAGCCTTCTAGTTATTGGCCCCGGCTTACCACTATTTATCAACCTTTTGTTTATCTCCCTGACTGGCACAATTTCGGCGGCTGTCCCCGTGAAGAAGACTTCTTCAGCATTGAAAAGCTCGTAGGGCGTTATGTTTCTTTCTCTGACTTCATACCCCAGTTTTTGAGCGAGTTTCATCACTTCGGCAGCGGTTATTCCTGGCAGCGCGCCCGTATAGCTTGGTGGAGTGAAGAGTTTTCCGTTTTTTACTATGAATATGTTTTCGGCCACTCCTTCGCATACGAAGCCGTTTTTGTCAAGGCATATGGCCTCGTCAACACCGCTTATGTTCGCTTCGATCTTCGCTAGTATGCTATTTAGATAGTTGAGCGACTTTATCTCGTGAGACGTTGCATCCACCGGATCCCTCTTGACCCATGAGAGCATAGCAGTGACCCCATTTAGCTTGGCTTCGTCCTTGTGCAACGAGATGGTGTCTGTTATCACGATTATTGTCGGCTTGGAGCATTTTTTCGGGTTCAATCCGAGGTCTCCGATCCCGCGCGTGACCACCAATCGGATGTAGGCATCCTTCAGGTTGTTCTTTCGCAGTGTCTCCAGAACTGCTTGGATCATCTGTTCCCTCGTCGTGGGGATTTCAAGCATTATCATGTGAGCTGAACGGTACAACCTGTCAACGTGTTCCTTGAGCTTGAAAACCACGCTAGCGTATGCGCGAATTCCTTCGAAAATTCCATCACCATATAAGAGGCCGTGATCAAAAACTGAAACTTTCGCCTGCGATTTCGGATAGTAAACACCGTCTATGTAAACCTGCAATTCTCTCTCCAAAGATCGTCCCCCAAGCTGGAGAAATTAGTCTATGAACCTGAGGTTTGATATAGTTTTTGTAAGAAAACGGCTGTTGTTTACCATTCATTAGCCGTAGAACTGAGGCCTCTTCGAAAGATACTTGGGCAACGGTAATGGCTTGTGAGGCTTGCCCTCCATCGCCTCTCCAACCTCGCCCATCAACTGCTCAAGCTTCATGCTGCATCTTTCTCCTGTTCTCCTGTTTCTTACCGGAAGCAGACCTGATTCAACCTCTCTTTGTCCCACGACGACTATGAATGGCACCCATTCCATTTCTGCTTCCCTGACCTTCTTCTGCAGGGTCATTTGTCGGTCGTCGATGTCTACTCGTATGCAATGGTCTTCCATCTTCTTGGCCATTTTTTCAACGTTCGCCATGAATTTGTCAGATATCGGAATTAGGCGTACTTGCGTCGGTGAGAGCCATATTGGAAGCATCGGTGGCTTGCCGCTTTGTTGTTCTCGGTAAGCCTTTTCGAGCAAAGCGTACACGTCTCTCTCGATTGCTCCGCTGGGTGAACAGTGCAGAATTAGCGGATGATGTTTTTCGCCTTTTTCGTCGACATAGTTTATGTCATATCTTTGGGCATTTTCAACGTCAATCTGATCTGTCGAGAGGGCTGCGGCTTTGTCTTGATTGTCTACGAAGTTGAAGTCCCATTTCAGCCTGTAATAGAAGAACGGCTGCTTCCACATCTCAACCAGGAGCGGTCTGCCAAAAGTCTTAGCCAGAGAAGCTATGAATGCCTTGTTCTCCTCGTAGAAGTCCTTTGTGAACCGTACCGCTGCTTCATAATCATTCTCCGAAAGGCCTATTTCCTCAAGTATTTGCTCGGAAAGCTTGAATCTCACCATGAATTCTTTCTTGGCCTGTTCCAAATCCGTGCAGAAGGCGTGGCAGTCCGGCATGCTGAATGCCCTGAGGCGCCTTAAACCAACGACCTCACCGCTTTTCTCACGCCTGAAACTGTAGCGGGTCAACTCGTAGACTTTCAGCGGCATCTGCCTGTACGAGAACTGCGCGTCATGAACCATCAGGAATTGACCGAAGCACGCGGCAAATCGCAGAAACAGTTCCTTATCCTCCGATTTTAGCAAGTATTGTCTTGCTGGGAAACGGTTCAGGTAGTCTGCCAAGCTTGGATGGTGAAAATCGTACATTATCGGTGTCTCAACTTCCATGGCTCCGTACTCGACCATTTTGGCCGTGACAAATTGTTCAAGCAGTGATTTGATCAGTCGACCCTTTGGGTACCAACGTATGTTGCCTGGGTCGCTTCCCATTTCGTAGTCAGCTATCTCCAGCCGCTTCATCAAAGGCACATGAGGCGGCATTTGCTGGCTCGCTCTCACCTTTGACATTTCATATTTCGCGAACTTCTCAAGGTTTTCAAGTCCTTTGAAGCTGTAGTCTTCAACTGGCACCATCTTTCCATTCGGTTCAAGAATGTACCAGAACGACTCGAGCTTTTCCTCGGCCTTTGCTGCTTCCGAAATCTCCTCTTTCT
>CAYGYP010000050.1:2693-9195 GCA_964354115.1 uncultured Candidatus Bathyarchaeia archaeon
TTCATGCCTCGCTGGCAAGTATACTCTAGATTGTTCTGCCAGCGGATGCCCCTTTATGGCTAAAGTGAATTGCTTGTTCCAGCCGAATGGGGCACGATGGGTTTCTATGCCCTTCTCTCTTGCGAATGCTTCCATGGTTTTGACTATTTTAAGAGCCTCAGCCGGCTTGGCCAAGTTGCTGCTCAGATGTGCATAGGGATAGATAAGAATTCGATTTGCTTTCAACTTTTGAAGGAAGCCATGAACTTCATCTACGGCCTTCTCGGCGGCTGCTTTATCATCGCCTTCTTCCACCGCTGTAAACAGCACCACTATTTCGTCTAGGCGGACCGGCTTCTTTTCAGCTTCTTCGGCTATGGCTATTTCTTTCTGAATCGGCTTGTACTCGATGAAGTTTGAATGTAGCTGCAGTATTCGCATTAACCATCACTCATTTAGCCCTTATACCGCATTCTTTCAAGCTGCTTGTCTCTTTTCGTCTTTTTCTTGTATTCCTTGTAGTGTTCCTTGCACAAGTAGGCGCGTTTTTCAGCGCCAACTCTGAAGCCCGCAGACCTTACCTTCTCGGCCGAAATTGAACGGATGGCCCCGCTACCACAGCCTGAAATGCTGCATTTGACACCTTTGTCAACACGTCCCAAAGCTTGACCCTCCACTTGTCAGAGGTTTTGACGCAATAGAATAAGCCTCATTGCTTTATTTCCTTTTCATAAAGCTCACGTGCTCTCTCATAAACCTGTGGTTTGTCGCCGAAAACTGTAGGTCCGACACCTTCAACAACAAAAGAAGCAGCGGCAGCTCCCACGCAACCGCATCGCAAAATGTTTTCACCGTTTACATATTCAGCCAAAAAACCGCCCACAAAGGCGTCGCCAGCTCCAGTGGGGTCGACAAGCTTGCTAGGTTTGCACGCAGGAATACTATAACAGGCTCCCCCGGCGGAAACCACGGCGCCTTTCGAGCCCAGCGTAACTATCACGGTGCTAACCCCGCAATCATGAACCCCCTTTATGGCTGAATTAAGATCGGACAGATCGGTCACCGCCCTGATTTCGCTTAGAGATGACTTGTAAATGTCAACAAGCCCCAGTATACGTTTATCCTCCAGCGAACCATGTCTGACTTCGCCGTTTTCACCATAGCCTCGCACGAGGCCTTGCGGATCTAAAGACAAAACATCCGTGCATCCCTTGAGCCTCTCCGCAACTTCATACGTGATTTCACCTGCTATCGGAGAGACATGAATCGCAAGGGCTTTCAAAGAGGCTGGCACATCATCAACGGTCAATCGTGGTGCCTTGCTTTTCAGAAAGAGAGCTCGTTCTGACAAGTCACAATTGTACTTCAACTCAAAACGAGTGGTCAGAGCATCCTCAACTGTTGTCAGCCCAGCTAGGTTGATGCCTTCTTGCCCAAGCCACCATCTGTAGGCTGCCGGAAAATCACAGCCGACCTTGGAAATCACGGCTACTCTCGCCGCGAAGCGGCTGGCGGCAAGAGAAACGTAGGCAGCGGAACCGCCAAGGACAACGAAGGGAGACTGTCGGCTCGGGAGGAAAATTGAATCTATGCTGAAGTTCCCCACTGAAACGATGTCGAACACGTGAAGATTAGCCTCCCACCAACAATATCATAGGTATCTCACTTAAATTCGACGCGCGCGATACGCCATAAGAAGGTTGATGTTCAATCATTAAGTTTACGACTGAAGTAACAGAATCGCCTTCGCCAGGTCTCCCCCACTTTCTTCCAGCGCTTTTCTTGCTTCTTCCAAGCTTTTTCCCGTTTGATCTGCCACCAATCTGACGTCCTCTTCTCCTATCGTCGTGGCCTTGCGTTCGGCGGCTTTCTCGGTGATCTGCCCGCCGGCAACCTGAAACATTTTCTGCCCTTGCACCTCAAGTGTCGAGACTTCAGGCTCCTTGATGACTATTTCTTTGCTGCCTGTCCTTATGATGACTTCTTCAACATCTTCAACAGCGTTCATGTTCAAACCCATGCGCTGCATCATGCGCTTCGCTTCTCTAGGATTCATGCGTCCTCGCATAAGACCACCCTGTGGGCATGTACAGTTTACTATTCAAACGCTATTATACTTAACTTTCTTCCCTAGCTCCACGTCTGACTTTGACCGCTACGCCACGCTTGAAGGCCTTCATCTCTTCGCCGGACAACAGAGCATGACCAACAGCCAAGACCCGATTGCTTTCATCAACGACGACAACTTCATCCTTTGCATGAATCGCATCATCAGCCTTAATGACGTGAACCGCAAAAACATCGCTGCCATCGACCACAAACTCTGAAACATCGTTCTTGACTGTAACAAAGCACTTTGCCGATCGCACAACTCTGGCAACCCGTTTTGCACCAACAATGCTTAAGGAGAACAAGCCGTCAGTAGGTCGCATCGTAGCTAAACGCTTATTGTCCAGATGAACGTAGCGGATTCGGCCAGTTCGTCGGGAATAGCTGATCTTTACACCTTCTGGGAAAAGAGTTGTGCTCACGCCTCTTCCAAACTGGTAGTCTGCCACGCTTCTAATTCTTCCAAGGTCGCTGTTCAATCTCTGCACCTTTGATGGCCCTACGCTTTTCGACAACTATAAACATAACCACCATAATAAAAACAGCCTAGGTGCGTGCTGGCATTTGCGCTGTGAAGTCTGCGGACGAAAGATACGTGGAAAACCCTACAAGGTCATAATCGAAGGTGCGAAGCTGACAGTGTGCGACGATTGCTCCAAGCATGGAAAAGTCACGTGGGAAGAAGAACCCAAACCAAAAGCAGTCCTAAAACCGAGAGGACCAAAACCTTCTTCGAAAGTGCAAAGCAGAGCGCCAGCACGAGCTCCGCTTGAGACGACTCTGGAACTTGCGGAGGATTTTGACACGAAAATTCGGCAAGCGAGAGAAAAGCTCGGACTTTCCCACGAGGAATTGGGTAGAAGACTCAACGAAAAAGTCTCGCTGCTCAGAAAGATTGAAACACGAAAGATGACGCCAAACAATCTTCTTGCCACAAAGCTGGAACACGCCTTGAAGATCAGGCTGATTCTTCCAGCATCAGAAGAAAAAACCAAGATTCCCCCATCAAAGATTGCTAAGCCAGTCAACCGCGAACTTACTCTGGGAGATCTAATCAAGCTCGACAAACAGGACGAGAAAGGCAAGGAGGACAATTCTGAACGCGAGCAATCATAGTTCAACGGCGGAAAGACTTCGAACCATCAAGCCTGAACGAACTCAAAAGACTAGCAGAATCTGCAGGGTATACTGTTGCAGGCCAAATGGAACAGGTCAGAGAGGCGGATTCGCGCTACCAGATAGGTGCTGGCAAGGTGGAGGAACTCTCCCACCTTGTGGAAACGAAAAGTGCAGACAAGGTTATTTTTGACAATCCATTGAAACCTGTTCAGGCTTACAACTTGGCGAAAGCCACCCATGTCGAAGCAATAGACCGTTTTCAGCTAATCCTCGAAATATTCACGAAAAGAGCCACGACCGCTGAGGCCCAAATGCAGATCAAACTTGCAAAACTGCAATACGATCTAACACGGGCAAAAGAGAGAGTTAGACTTACAACGAAGGGAGAACAACCAGGATTCATGGGACTGGGCGCGTACGAAGTAGACGTCTACTATGAAAGTGTGAAGAGAGAAGTACACGCCATACGGAGAAAGCTCAGGAAAATACGTGGAAAGAGGGTCTTGCACCGGCAGAGAAGAGCAGAGCTGGGTTTTTCAACGATTTCTCTTGCAGGATATACACACTCTGGGAAAAGCTCGTTGTTCAACGCTCTCACAGCAGCAGAGGTCCCGGTCAACACTACACTGTTCACTACTCTTTCAACGACAACGAGGCTCTTGGAATTCTCAAGGAGGAAGTTTTTGTTAACCGACACAGTCGGCTTCATAGACCGCTTACCGCTCAAGTTGATAGAGGCATTCCATTCGACCCTTGAAGAAACCATATACTCAGACCTAATACTGCTCGTAATAGATGTCAGCGAACCATTAAGCCTCATTGAGAAGAAACTATCGATCTGCTTGGAAACAATAGAGCGCATCGGAGCGTCAGGTATACCGATAATAACAGCCCTAAACAAAATTGACCTAGTTTCAGAAATGGAAATCAGCCAGAAAATTTCAAATCTAAAAGGGCAAGCACCTAACCCTGTCCCCATATCTGCACTGCACAAGACCAACCTTGAACAATTACAGCAAGAAATCCTGAAAACACTGGAAAATTACGTCCGAGCCTCATTCACCATCCCGCTGACAAACGAGTCCATGCCGTTCATTTCTTCAATCTTCAAGAACGCAGAAGTGCAAACGATAGAATACAAGGAAAACACGGCGCACGTAGTTTTCAAAGCAAACCCATCATTTGCGGAAAAAGTGAGAAACCACGTGGAAAAACTCAGTGGACAATTTGAGAGAAACTAGCAGGGAAATAGCATGCCCAAAATAGTAGTTCTAAGATGGGGGCACAGGCCGCAGAGGGACACTCGATTAACCACTCATGTGGCGTTGACAGCTCGTGCGCTAGGAGCGTCGGGTGTCATACTTTCAGACATAAAAGACCGAAAAATCCAAGAAACTATTGACAAGGTAACAAAACGTTGGGGCGGCAAGGTCTTCTTTGAAATGGGAATACCCTGGAAAGAAGCTGTGACGAAATGGAAAAACAACGGCGGAATAGTTGTGCATCTGACAGCATACGGAGAGAACATCGAAACGAGCAATGTACTGGAGGATATCAAGAATTCTGCAAAGGACATTCTAGTCATAGTAGGAAGCCAAAAAGTCCCCAAAGAGTTCTTCTCAAAAGACATCAGCGATTTCAACGTGGCAATTGGGAACCAGCCCCACTCAGAATGCGCAAGCTTGGCCATTTTCCTAGATCGCATTTCTGAAGGAAAGGCTCTGGCAAAAAGCTTCACAGACGCGCAGGTCAGAATCATCCCTCAGAAAAGGGGAAAGAAAATAGTGGAAAACGGACAATTCTGACCTAGAATGGGTAAAGAGATTTAAATTAAAACTCAGAAATATATATTATAGAGGAAAGTGCCAGCTAGTAAAAGCAAAAGGATTGACATGTTGTCTAACATAGATGACGCAACACTGGCAAAAGTTGCAGAAGCCTTAGGAGAAGAGGATGCTGTTAAGCTAGTTGACATTCTGAAAAACTCCGAAGAAATAACGGACGATGAAATAGCAAACAAGACAAGCGTAAGATTGAACTCTGTTCGAAAGATACTCTACAAGCTTTATGATCATTCGTTGGTCAGCCTGAGAAGAACACGAGATCCCAAGACTGGATGGTTTATATTCCACTGGAGATTGCAGCCAGACCAGCTTGAAGGCTTCATAGTGAGCCAAAAACGGCAGGTTCTCGAAAAACTGGACGTTCGGCTGGCATACGAGAAAAACCATGACTTTTACTACTGCTACGCTCCCAGCTGTAAACGAGTCCCATTTGAAGAAGCTGTGGAACTAGTTTTCCGGTGTCCGACATGCGGCAAACCTTTGATGCACTTTGACAATGAAAAAATGCTGAATGCATTGTCAAAGAGGGTCGATCAGCTGAGGAAGGAGCTTGGTGAGTGAAAGGCTTCCGTCAAGAGGACAGGCCCTGCGAATTCTCAGGCAATGCGGATGCCCTAAAAACGTGATAAAGCACTGCGAAGTAGTGGCCGAACTTGCCACAGAAATTGGAGAAGAATGCCGGAAGAAAGGTTTGAACGTTGATCTGGAGCTTGTGGAAATAGGAGCCCTTCTGCATGACATTGGACGCTCAAAAACACACAGTGTCCATCACGCAGTTATTGGAGCTAAAATAGCAAGATCAGTTGGCCTGCCAGAAGAGGTTCAGGCAATAATTAAAAGGCACGTTGGCGGGGGCATAACAGTAAGAGAAGCAGCAAAACTTGGGTGGCCTAAGGACGTATACGTTCCGCAGACGCTTGAGGAGAAAATTGTATCGTATGCGGATAAGCTTATTGAGGGCTCTCGGCGAGTGCCCATAGAGAGAACCATGGAGAACTTTGCGCAGGAACTTCCACCTTCAGCTGTTGAAAGGGTACGCAGATTGCATGAAGAAATGGTGGCTTTGATCGGCGATTGCGAATGGCTACCATGACACTCTTGGCCAAGGTCTATGATAGGCCTCAATCAGGACTGATAATGGACCTTTTGAAATCCGGCCTTGAAGGATTGGACGTTGAGTTGAAAATTCAGGGAGCCACATCTCGCGGATGGGTCCAAATAGACGTTTCCGGCGAAGACGAAAAGACCGCGGTGAACTATTTAACCCGCGAATTTGGCCAATGTCCAGAACAACTGAAGCTCGCAGGAAAATTCCAAACGATAAAAGGGCGCATAGCAGGTTTGGATAAGAGCAAAGCCGAGGTTTCAGTCGACATAGGCGTTTTTTCACCATCCATCGTTGATGCCACAATTCCGCTTGTTCAGTTGCAGGCTCAGCTCGCTGATGGAAG
>CAYGYP010000051.1:0-9020 GCA_964354115.1 uncultured Candidatus Bathyarchaeia archaeon
AATTTTTTATAGTCTAGGGATCTATCTTGTCCTTGAACTCGATTTTTCCCATGGCCACACCCAAATTCCTCGGGTCGGGCGTGCCGACCGTCTTAAAGGGGTTCCAGGTTCTATTCACCTTGACCAGCAGAATGAGTTCTTGGCCAACTTCCTGGGAAACATCATATTCATACTTTTTCCAGATGTCCTGTGTCAGAGTCAATTCATCCAGCAATTTTTTCTGCTTGAAGAAATCTTTGATCAGGTAAATCTTGACTCTGACCGGCTTTTGCTGAATATCGGGATGAGAGGCGAGGAGGGGGATTTCGATGATGGGTTTTTCTATCTTAACAGTTAAGCCTCCGTATTCTCTTGTCCAGCGGAATTCCCGGCCATCATTGGTTTTTTCATGCTCGTAGAACCCGAAATCTTGTTTGATGCCTAGCTGTTCTGTTCTGCTTTTCAGAGACAGCGAATGAGTGGAATTCCAGAGATGCACAGCGCTAAAAAGTGAGAAAACAATGAGGATGACAATTCTTTGCGTTTTATTAAAGAGGGGTTTCCGTGCCAACTTTTCATCTCTTCCATCGCCGGGCAGGCCACGATAAAAGACTATCCCCACCAAGAACCAAAAGGTGTATTTGATCTCGTAACTTCCTATGAAAGTGTGGGTTTGAACCATCAGAAGAAAGGAAATAATCCCGGAAATGGCACCGATAAGAACAAATTTATAATTATCCTTTGGTGGAATTTTTAAATAGCTCCTTCTCGCTTGTTTGATGATTTCCCATAGAATCCAAAGAACTAAAATAATTCCAATCAGGCCTAGTTCGGAGCCGACTTGGAGAATGTAGTTTTCTGCGGATTCAGGTATTTTAATATCTGTGCCATATCGTTTAGAGTAATTGGAGGACTCAATAATATACCCGCCGATTCCCACTCCACTCAGGGGATAATCTTTGACCATTGAGATGGCAATTTTCCAGAGCGTATCCGCCCTACCACGAAAGACTGCTTTTATATCTTCTTGCTCAAACATAGATTTGACTCTATATAGAGTTCGAGATGCTGCCAGTTCATTGTTTAAAAATTTTTTGAATTTAAGACCGCCAAGAAATGTTGCTGTCACCAGCAAAATTATAAGGAAAGTCGCCCACTTTATTTTTTTTAAAGAGATAAATTTTGTCCTTATTAGATTGACGATTATTATTAAGCTAAAAATTAAGAAAAGAATTATTGAAATCATAATACTCAATAAGCCGCTTCTTGATCCCGAAAAGAGCACCATATAGAAGGAAAAAATTATAATAGAAAAAGAAAATACTCGAATTAGTCCCCTAAAGGCGAAACATACTCCCAAAGTTAAGGGAATAATCAAAGCAAGAAAAGCGCCAAAAGAAAGCCCGTCTTTGAACGTTGCATTTATTAATTCCTGATTGAAGCTTAAGGGGCTGCTCCCGAGTTTTATGTTTTTCAGATGCTGAAATAAGCCAATACTTAGAGAGATACATGTGCTAAGGCAAAGCATAACCAAAGCTTTATTTATAAAATCTTTTGATTTTAACGTATTTAAAATTAGGAAAAAGAAAGTGAGTCCGGTTAAATAATTTAAAGAAAAAAACACAACGCTCATGATGGCGCCGCCCGCCGTAACTCCGTGAGCATTGGTTGTGAGCTCGTAGATGCGATTGCCTAAAAATGGATAAAAATTGGAATAACGAAGCAACGTAATAATTCCCGAGAGAAAGATGATTATCGAAAATAGAATGAGAGGCTTTAAAATTGGCTCTTTAAAAGAGATCGCTGATCTATGAAAAAACGTATAGAGCAAAAAGCCCAAAAAATAAAACAAAAATAATACCAAGGCTGTTGGCGCATGAGGAATATTTTCGAAGATGTTGAAAAAATACGGGAGACTATTTATTAGGGGAAAAGTAAAAATAAAAAACAAAAATCCCCATTGATAATTGACTGAAGTTAGAATAAGAACAATAAAAAGCAGAGGAACAAATATTATCTGAAATGGCTTAATTAGCGGGACATATCGGAAATAAAACAAACGGAGGCCAAGGACATAAATGACAATAATTAGAGCAAGGATCAATATAGTTTTTCTATTCTTAATCATAAAAGTTGAATTGAAAACTCAGAAAACTATGGCCCTTATACTTTAGAACTATAGCCAATCCCCATTTCTTTCAAGCATTCAAGAACTTTTTTTTCATCGCACCCCTGAGCTGCTCTTATCAGTTCTCCCAGCTTAGTTGAAAATCTGATCTTGTCAATTTCAATAGGAGGAGCCATGAAGATCTTTTCAAATTGGGTCACCTTTGTTTTTTCTTCGTCAATTAAAATCTCTTCGTATAATTTTTCTCCCGGCCTCATGCCTACGTATTTGATTTCAATATCATTTTCTTCAACCCCGGATAATTTCAATAAGTCTTTTGCGAGCTCAAGGATTCTTATGGGCTCTCCCATATCTAAAACAAAAACCTCGCCTTTATCTCCGAGAGTTCCGGCCTGGATAATGAGCTGGACAGCCTCTGATATGGACATAAAATACCTTTTGACATCAGGATGGGTAATCGTGATTGGCCCGCCCCGAGCTATTTGCTTTTGGAATACAGGAACGACGCTCCCCCGACTGCCTAAAACATTCCCAAAACGCACGCAGGAGTATTTTGTGCTGCTTTTAGAAGCATTTTCCTGAATGATAATTTCTCCTATTTTCTTGGATGCTCCCATCACACTTGTCGGATTAACAGCTTTATCCGTAGAAATAAAAATGAACTTCTCAACTTGACGTTCATCCGCTAATCTGGAGATATTTATAGTGCCTAGAATATTATTTAAAATGGCTTCCGAAACATTAAATTCCATAAGGGGCACATGTTTGTGTGCTGCCGCATGGAATATGACCTCGGGACGATATTTTTTGAAGGCGAATTTTAATCTCTCGAGATTTCTAATATCAGCGATTAAAGGCGTTATTTTAAATTCAGCATGCCGAGAATTCAGATCATAATCTATTTCATAAATGCTATTCTCATCCTTATCAACTAGAATTAGCTCTCGTGGCGCAAAATGAGCCACTTGTCGACAAAGTTCGGAACCGATAGAACCGCCAGCGCCAGTGATTAGTATTTTTTTATTTTGGTATTGACTCACAATTTCAGGAAGGTGACTTTTAAAATTGATAACACTCCTTCCTAAGAGGTCATCAATATTTATTTTTCTTATTTTGCTGACTCTAACTTTATCGTCCAGTATTTCGAATAAACCAGGGACAATTTTTGTGTTTATCTTTGTTCTTTCACAAACACCAACGATTCTCCTTATATCCTTGGATGAAGCGTTGGCAATAGTGATTATTGATTCTTCGACATTTAGTTTTTTGACGATATCTGGAATTTGGGCTGTATTACCCAAAACTTTTATTCCCTGAATTGCCGTACGAAATTTTTTTGGGTCATCATCAATAAAGCCAACTACATCGATTCCCAGATCTGTCCTCTGCTTCAATTCTTTGCAGATCATATTCCCGGCATCGCCAGCCCCAATCAAGAGAGTCCGCGTTCTCTTCGTCTGGTCTTTGTTATTTTTGAATCTTTCCCTTTCTGATAGTTCACTTAAGAGCCTTCTTGCCATCCTCAGCCCAAGGGTTCCAGTTAAGACTAGAAGAAATTCCAAGGAAATAACACTAAGAGGAAGTCTTAAAAGAAGGAGCTTGTCAGGAAGAAACAATCTGCCTAATAAAAAAATGATAGTTACGGGCAGGCACGCTTTCACAATCGAGATAACGTCAACTATAGAGATATACCTCCAGACAATTGAATAGATAGAAAAAATGTAGAACAAAATTAATCTTAACAAGGCGACGTAGAGAAATAGAATAAATAATTGCTTGAGGTATATTCCGTCGGGGATACCCTCGAACCTGATGAAAAACGCCGCGAAATAGGAAAGGATAAAGACGAACATATCTATAAAAAGTTGAGTTCTTTTTTTCAGTGATGATTTCTGGGTAATCATGTAATTATGTTTTGAGGAGTAATTTAATTAAGTTACGGCAGACATAGTCGACTTGCTCTTCTGTCATAACCCCGGAAAACGGAAGAGCCAGAGACACATCGCCCAGATATTCTGTGACGGGGAAATCGCCCCTTTTGTATCCGAATTTTTTTTTATAAAACGGCTGCAAATGGATCGGGGAAAAATAGGGGCGGGAAGGAATGGCTCTCGTTTCTAGTTCCCTAATGACCTTATATCGATTAATTTTGGGCTTTAAACGAATAACATACACAAACCAAGACATTCGCGTTGTGGACGGTGCAATGTAAGGGATCTCCACGTCTTCGACATCTTTAAGGCGGGCGTTGTACAAGGAAGCGACTTTCGCTCTCTTCGTCAATAGCTCTTCGATCCTGCTCATCTGAACCGCTCCCAACGCTGCACTCATTTCATCTAATCGATAATTATACCCAAGGCGGCTATGGTTCAACCAGGCATCGAATATATCGCGGCCCTGATTTCGGAGGCTGCGAAAAAGGCCATCCCACTTATCATCATCTGTGACAATCATTCCCCCTTCGCCAGTTGTTATCTGCTTATTCGGATAAAAGGCAAATACGCCGCATTTGCCGAGAGCGCCCACCTTACGATTTTTGTATCCTGATCCAATAGCCTCACATGCATCCTCGATCACACTTATTTTGAATTGATTAGCTATGGCAAGAATAGAATCCATATCTGACGGCTGCCCAAATGAATGGACAGGCAAAATAGCCTTGATCGTCGTTGAAGTTCTTAGAGAATGGTGTCCTCTCCATACAGGAGGCAGCCGGCGAGCTGCTTTATTATATCCATTGTTGATATCTTTAATACAGTCTGAGATCAACTCTCGATTGATATTGCCTGTTTTTGCATCCACATCGACAAAGACAGGGATAGCACGCTCATATAGGATCACATTTGACGAAGCGATAAAGGAAAATGGCGTTGTAATCACCAGATCATTTTCACCAACTCCAGCAGCGATGACGGCGAGATGGAGTCCCGCAGTGCCCGAGCTGACTCCGATGGCATATTTCGAACCCACATAGGTTGCAATGGCTTTCTCGAAAGCCTCAAGTTGAGGACCAATACTCAGCCTGCGAGTGCGCAGAACATTTGTCACAGCCTCAATCTCCACGGCTGTCAGCTCTGGAGAAGACATGGGAATAGGCTTCAATTTATTCATTCTCTGATAAAACCTGTTCTAGTTCTGTAATAGAAGACAGTGTTACATGAGGCGCATGTAGGGTTGTAGGAGGCTCCAAATGAGCATATTGACCTTCCGCTCTGCGTAACCGAATTGTAAACATTTGTGCTTTACGGGCACCGATAAAGTCTTTGGCTGGATTGTCAGCGACATAAATTGATCTTGGCCCTTCAACCTCTAGGATCTGCAGGATGACATTGAATGGCTTTGTGCTCGGCTTTGAAGCTTCTTTTCCCAATTCTTCAGAAAAAATAACAGCATCAAAATGATGGGAAAGCCCTAAGGCCTCTAGTTTTCGTCTTTGGACATTTACATTTCCATCGCTTACGATTCCAAGTTTATAGCTCTTATGGAGTAGATCGAGAATTGATGGTACTTGAGGTGAGGGTTCAATTATTGGCTCATGTTCTCTATAGACCATTACCAATTTGTCAACTAAATCATTTGATGACCATCCATGCATGGCAAGCCAACGGTTGAAGGTGTCTCCACGGACACCCTGATCAAAAAAAAGATTTAACTCCGCAAATCCCTTTTCAGATAAAATTCCCAAATTTTGCTCTGACCACGCAGCCACAGCTCTAAATCCGCTTCGTACATAATCCCGTTCCAAAAAAAGCGTGTCATCTAAATCAAAGATGACGGCTTGCCATCTGCTCATATTCATCCTCTGTCAAGAAAAAGGAGTCGTCAAAACGTGATATATAGAGGCCTTTTTTATAAGTTCCAAGAGGCGGAATTTGTATCTGGATTCCCGCTGCCCTAGCTAGCAACCAGCGCGGAGAATCCACACCCGCTGAAATCCCAAGTGGCACTCCTCCTCCCAGTCGTGCGTTAATCTCTGTGAAATATGGTACCCCATCCTTCATCATACACTGCACTGTGATCGGGCCAATTGCGGGAAGCGTGCGAGCGATCTTTACACAGGCTTCGGTGATATTGGGATCATAGATCGTCTTTCCTTTCGCAACCTCGCCCCAGCGCACTTCGATACGCTGTCGAGAAACAACTGCCAATACCTCTCCATCGATATCGCAGATAACATCGTTGGTAATTTCTGGACCCGGAAGGAATTCCTGAATGAGAGGATCGGGCACATAATTTAAAAAGAATTCTAACTCTCGAGCATCTTCTGCCCTAAAAGTTAGCTTGGCCGCACTTCCAGCACGAGGTTTTATGAAAATCGGGTAACGCACTTGGATGGCATTAATATGGTGGGGCAACCATGTATCTGGCGTGAACAGGCCTAGGCGTTTAAAAAATTGGACCGTTAACCATTTGTCGTCAGCTACAGCGGCCGCTTCTGAAGAAACCGCGTACAGCCTGGCTCCTGTATTTTCGATATCCCTTCTATTTTGAGCTAATAAAGGGATATCTGGGTCAATTAAGGGAAAAATCAAATTAGCTTTTTTGCGGTTGCATATCTCAATGATTGAACGGACATAATTTGGCGAGCTCACCCGAGGAACAATGAAGAAATGATCCGCAACTTGAAGTGCAGGAGCTAAAGGGTCAACGTCTACGGTGATGATATTTCCCTTTAATCCTAGAGACTCATAAGCTCGGCGAAAAGCTCTCAACAGCTCGACTCTACGTCCGCCGCTCGTAAATAGGATATTAATCATTCTGTCCTTCTAAACTCTTCCATCGTCGCCTGTCCCGGCTGATTAATACCCTCGCGCTTAAGAATCTTCCAGATCGTTAGAGCGATAATCTCCCAGTCAAGCCACAATGATCGGTGATCTACATACCAAACGTCGAGGGCAAATTTCTGCTCCCAAGTGATTGCATTTCGACCATTAATCTGCGCCCAGCCCGTAATGCCTGGTTTTACTTCATGTCGCCTTGCTTGTTGTGGCGTATATCGATCCAAATACCGCATGAGTAGGGGACGTGGACCCACCAGGCTCATCTCGCCTTTAAGGACATTGAATATCGCTGGCAACTCGTCCAGGCTGGTACTACGCAGGAACTTGCCCAGGGACGTAAGGCGCTCTCCATCGGGCAGCAAGTTACCTTGAGCGTCATGAGCATTGGTCATGGTGCGGAACTTGTAAGCCCTAAAAGGTTTGCCATGTAAGCCGGGGCGATGTTGGCGGAATAACACCGGCGTACCGATCGTAACACCAATCAGTATAGCAAGAAGTAATAACAGTGGAAAAAGAAAAACAACCACTAATGCAGCAAGAATCATATCCAGAGATTGCTTGCCAATAGTGCCATACATCCTGGCATTGCCCCCGATTGACCTTTGTACATCCGAATAGACCTTATTCCTGTGCTCCCAGGGAGAAAAGCAGAATACGATAATATGCCCTTGATATAATATCCCACGCATTCTGCAAAAGGGGGCTGAACCCCCTGTTTGATAGCACATGAAAAATATCGATCGTCGAGTTCATGCGCTTTACAATGACCGTATCCCGAACCCGTCTCATTTTCTGAACTTGATGGCGCATTTGACCCAATTGCCGAGCGTTGGTAATAAACCAGCGAATAACCCTGGCCTTAGCTAGTAACCACGGCACTCCTTTTTGAACAGCATAAAATAATGTCCCCATTTCCAAACATGCAAGCAGAGGTACCAACAATATCAAGGTTCTTAGCTCATAATTTCTGAGAACGACAAGATAACGCCCCCATTCATAACTGCAGAACCGTGAAGAGATCATGCCCTTTGATTCATATTTATGATATGCCAACGCCGAAGCACAGAACATGACTATGAAACCAGCTAATTGGCTTCTCCAGGCCAAATCCACGTCTTCAAAAGAGGCGTGCCAACCGGTATCCAATCGGTCAAAATCTTCCGAGAATCCTCCCATCTCCAACCATAAATTGCGCCGAATCAAAAAGCAACACCCCGACATCGTTGCCATAAGCTCAGAGATGCTATACTCTGCTGCCGACGCACCTAACCCGCGTGATCCATACAGGCCAGCATAATGTAGGGTGTTGCCAGCTTCATTAATCACTTGCGCATTATCATACATGAGAATCTTAGGGGCGACGATGCCTACCGTCCAGTCAGCATCGACGCACTCTACCATTTGTGCAAGCCAGTTTCTGTCCATACGCATGTCCTGATTGCAGAAAACTAGGTAATTACCCGTGGCGTAATGAGCGCCAATATTTGCTGCACGACGATAGCCAGCATTTGTAGTTAGAGCAACAATCTTGACCTTTGGAAACTTAGCATGGATCTTTTGTACGGAATTATCCACTGAAGCTGAATCCACCCAGGTAACTTCAAAATCTTGAAAAGTCTGGCAAAAAATCGAATTCAAGCACTCCTGATAATGAACATTGGCATTATGACCCAAAATTAAAATGCTAACTTTCGGATTCACTGAACAGCTATCCACTGTTTGGTCGCTTATCGATATAACTAAAGTGCATTTATGATTTACTTGTAGTATTCTATCATATTGTTTAGGCCTTGTTGCCTGGAAAATACGTGGCCTGTCTGATCATGCGTAGTCAACGCCAACAGTTTGAGCATGGTCATGAACAATATAAGAAGCTGCAGCGGTACTTTCCTCATTGCCCATGATAAAAATTGTCTATTTCTAATCATAGGCTTCTCTGATAACGCTCAGGACTTCGTTTATTTCGCCCCTTTCTAATGTATCCAATTTCTTGATGAGCCTTTTTCTATAGCCTTCGATCTCTTTTTAAGCTTGCATATATCAATAGTCCCCTCTATATTCACTCTTCAGATTCACCAACATAAATGATTTTTGTCCCGCAATGATCAAGACGAAATTTGATTTCTCTTAAA
>CAYGYP010000052.1:0-8870 GCA_964354115.1 uncultured Candidatus Bathyarchaeia archaeon
GCAACGGCTGATCCTGACCGGATACAAAGCTAACCCTAAGACAGATCAGCAGAAATTCAGAGAAGCCCTGACGCCTAAGCATGCAGCAATAAGCCTGACCGGCGAACCAACACTCTACGAGCAAATAGGAGATCTAATCCATGCCTTTCATAGAAAAGGACTGACAACATTTCTTGTGTCCAACGGAACTATCCCGTCAGCTCTGAAGAAAATAAACGAGGAGCCGACACAGCTTTACATTTCAGCATGTGCCCCGGATAAGAAAACGTATATTCAAGTCTGCCGCCCACAAATCCCTAGGGCTTGGGAAAATCTGAATGAGACTTTGGCGATCTTGCCGAGTTTCAAATGTCCAACCGTGGCTCGGATAACACTGGCAAAAGGATTAAACATGAAAAACGTAAGAGGCTACGCAAGAATTATCCAAAAAGCCAACCCGACCTACGTTGAGCCTAAAGCTTACATGCACGTTGGCTTCTCGAGACTGCGAATAGGCTTTGACAACATGCCGAGCCATTTGCAGATACGCGAATTCGCTGCGCAACTAGCACACGAAATCGGCTACAACATCATTGATGAGTCTGAGGAAAGCCGAGTTGTACTATTGAGCAAACTTGAGAAATCAATCTCATTTGACAAATGACAACAATAATTGCAAATGATTCTATCTCATACTACATTTTGTTGGGATGATAGTGACTCTGCGAATCGAATGAGAACAAAGCTTATATAATATCCTGACCATTGCCCTTCATCTTAAACCAGAAATTGAATCTAGGTGCGACACATGGTCAACGAAGGAAGAGGAAGACTATTCAGAAGAAAAGACGGCAAATACCTGATCTACGTGCCAAAAGATCTAGCGGAAGACAGCATGTTTCCCTTCAACGAGTCCGACTCAATATTCGTAAAAGTAAGTTTCAAAGTCGGAGACTCCACAAAGCTTCTCGTGGAGAAATGGAAGGAACCAGTGCCAGAAGAATAGCAATCAAGCGTTACAGAGCACGCTCCGTCACATTCCCCTACCCCTATTTTTTACAATATGCAAAAATACTTATCCTTCCCCATGCCTAAACTGCCACAGGCGCTGATCACATGCCATCTCTTAAACTAGTTCTCAAAGCAGTAAAGATTGAGCTCAAAAAGAAGGAAAAGGTGCGAGAAAACGCGCAAGATGACATGCGAAAAACAACTAGTCTCTCAAAGCAAGCAATACTTTACATTCACCAGAAGAAGATGGGAGAAGCAAAAAAACTAATCGAGAAAGCCAAAGAAATCATCCTGAACCTCAGCAAGACTTCCGAAGCATATCCAGAAATCGTCCACGGCGGCCTCTTCGACGCCGCACGGCAAGAATATTCAGAAGCAAACATATTCCTAAAACTAATTGAAGAATCACGGTTTGCCACGCCTCAGGAAATCGGCGTACCCTCAATAGATTACGTGCTTGGATTGGCAGATGTAATAGGTGAGTATAGACGTCTGGCCCTAGACGCACTCAGGGAAGGCGACGCAAAAAAGGGAGAAAATTGCCTACAGACTATGGATGAGGTTTACGTCGAACTCATGGCCCTGGACGAAGCTTACATGCTAGTTCCAGGACTTAGAAGAAAATGCGATGTCGCCAGAAGAATCATTGAGACTACACGCGGAGACATAACCCAAGAAGTGCGAAGAAACGCATTAGAGAAGCATCTAAGGCAACTGGAAAGAATAGTGAAGAAAAAGTGAGCGTAAAACCGAGAATCTATGAGTAGGATGAAATGACCATACTTCGCAAAATGCCTAGCTTTTCGGTTGAAAGAGCTCATGAAGCACAGAGGCAGATGTCCAAACGCATCATATTTGAAGACAGACTGCCTAGAAAGATCCGCTCTATCGCCGGTGTGGACGTTGCATACATGAAGGGCGTATCTTTTGGAGCCGTAGCCGTTCTTGATTATGAATCTCTCAACCTTATCGAATCTCAAGTCGCAGTTTGCAACACGTGCATGCCATACATTCCGACGCTGCTTTCCTTCAGAGAAATCCCACCCTCAGTTCTCAGCCTCAAGAAACTAAAGCTGCAACCTGACCTTTTCCTCGTTGATGGCCAAGGATTTGCCCATCCGTACCGTTGCGGACTTGCCAGCCACCTCGGCCTCGTGATAGGCCGGCCGACCATAGGCGTTGCAAAAAGCAGGCTGTTCGGCGAGATGGAAAACACCAGAACTGAAGAAGATATCGCCCTTCTAAAGCATAGGCATGAAGTTGTCGGCGCGGCGGTTACGACAAAACGAGGAAGCAAGCCTGTTTACGTCAGCGTAGGTCACATGGTCTCATTGAAAACGGCCATAAGAATCGTCAAGACATGCGCACGCGACAATCGAATTCCAGAGCCACTTCTGAAAGCTCATCAGATAGCCAACGCGGAAAAGCGAAAAGTCCATATCCCATCCGCGGTTAACGATTAGACAGTGAAACAAGAATTGATCCATCCGCAACTGAAAGCTTTAGCCAACAAGATTCAAAACGAAAACCTTCGACAAAAAGTTCTCGACCTGCTGCGAAATCCGACGTTTGTGATAGACGGGAAAAAACATCGAGGCCTGCCCTTCGACGTCTCACCCGCGGGAAAGTCGAATCATCATTGCTATTCCGGCGGTTATGTTGAACATGTTGTTTCAACAGCGAACGTCGCTTTGGCCATGTGCACCTCTGTCGAGGAAGTCTATCGTGGAAAAGTGGATCGCGATCTCGTCTTGGCAGGAGTATTGCTGCACGACGTCTTCAAGCCTGTTACGTACTCTCTGGACGAAGGCCGGGGCTACGGTTCAACGCGTCTAGGCGATTATCTGGATCATTTGTCAATAGCAACATCGGAGCTCGTTCGAAGGGGCTTCCCGTTAGAACTGGTTCACATCGTCGCGGCCCACCATGGAAGCTATGGTCCGATTAGACCGCACACTATTGAAGCCCTGATCTGTCATCTAGCAGACGTGGCGGATAGCAGATTGAACAGCGAAATTCTCAGCGCAGCATCATACCTTACCAGAAAAGCAGTCGGCCAAGAACTGTTTGAACTGAATTCGCAAGAAGCCATCGAAATAGTTCGCTCGAAAGTGACCGGCAGTTGGGACAGCGTGGCGAAAACCGTTGAAAAGATAAAACAAAAAAGGCGAGCACACAAGGCTTAATAGTCATTTCAGGCGAAATTGGGGAAACGGTGCGCCAAGATGGAAATAGCGTTCGAGGAATTTCAGAAGTTGGACCTACGTGTTGGGAAGATTCTGGAAGCAAATCAGATTCCAGGATCACGAAACCTCATAAGGATGATTGTGGATTTCGGAACCCAGAAAAGGCAGGCGGTAGCCGGCTTATTGCAGTTTTACAAGCCTGATGACCTTGTGGGGAAAAAATGTGCCTTCATACTGAACCTTCAAAAGCGGAAGATGATGGGTGTCGAGTCTCAATGCATGATTCTGGCTGCTGAAGACGACAAAGGCAATGTTGTGGTTTTGCAGCCTGAGAAAGACATTATTGAAGGCAGCAGAGTTCATTAGCGAATTTCTGCGAGTTCTTAACTCAGCAATTTGGCAATGGCATCTGCCTTCTCTTCGCTTCCAGCGAGATATCCAATCATTTCCGACTCCAATTCGAGCCACTTTGCGATTCTCGCCGCCATTTCCGTGTCGTTCTTGAAGATTATTCTCAGGTATGGAAGAATCTCTCTTGTGGCCCTGAAGGCTGAAATGTGGCATCTTCGTTTTATCTTGTTTCCTACGCTTAGCTGTGTTGCGCGCTCAGCCCTCGATCTTGACAGCATTTGTATGCGGGTTGGAAACCTGAAGGGTATCCAACCTGAGGCTCGGCTTTTTTGTCTGGCCATGGCCACGCCTGCAGTCATGTTGTCAATGACGTATCGCATGAAGCTCCAATCATGTGTGGCCCTGATCCTGCCACGGTATATGTCTGCAATTGAAAGCGCGTCCATAGCCTCGACTAGATCATGCGGGTCGGTCAGGTGGTCTGGAACGTTTTCGTATATCCATTCGAAAAGCATGTCAATATCTATGTCCGCCATGTTCACCGCTTGCTTCGCACTGGCGCAGGTCTTCCCGTAGACTATCATTCTCAACACGTTGAAGATGCTGTCCTGCCTGTCTCGATAGCCAAGCCAAGAAACATCGTCAAATCCTAGCTGCTTCTTGCCCTGAGCTAGCGCCTGCAGGTCATTCACGGCTGAGCGAACGTCGCCTTCAGAGCGTTGAGCGATGAATTTCAACGCTTTCTCATCAGCCTCAATTCCTTCGCTGTCGCATATCGCCTTCAAATGCTTCGCAACTTCTCCCACGGGTGGCTTCTTGAACTCAAGCAAGAGACAGTAGCTGCGCAGGTTCGAGAATCTAGGATCATAAGCACTGTTAGCGATCAGGACTATTGGGCATTGGGCGATTTTGACAACGTCAGTTATTGCCCTCACTCCGCCCTTGTCTGCTGTGCCCGTTAAGCCATCAAGCTCATCGAGCAAAACGATTCTTTTTCCGCCAAACAAAGATCCGAACTGTGAGGCCAAGCCTGCGAAGCGGTTTACTGCGTCTTCAGTCCGATAGTCACTTGCGTTTTTCTCCACAAGCTCCACGTACAGATCGTTCGCCAAGGCTTCAACAGCAACCGTCTTGCCTACGCCAGGGGGCCCGTAGAGGAATACGGCTCTCTTCTTGGGTACGCCTTTGTCCCAGGACTTAACCCAGTCAAAAAAACTCTTGATCGTTTCCTTATTCCCTATGATTTCAGCCAGTGCTTTAGGCCTGTACTTAACAGTCCAAAATGCATACAACAGGGTGCACCTAGTCAACTTTCTTCAATTCTGAACCGGCTTCAACAAGCCTGGCTAACAACGCGCTGAGCTGAACCTCTTCATCTGCACCCTCAACAAGCCTGAAGTCAACTTCTCCCACAATGTCAGCCAGTCTTACTCTCCAAAGCTCAGGAATCTCAGCCCTGAAGATCTCAGAATGAACTTGACGGATTATGTCGCTTCCGGCCACGCCGTATTTCTGTATCATCTCCCGCAGCTGTTTTCTTGCCTCAATGAAGTTGCCGTCCATGGCGGTCTTGAGCATTTTCGCCACATCTGCGGGGCTGGCTCTTCCCGTGATCGAATAGACCACTTTCGCGTCCACAGGTTTCCCGAGCGACGCTGCAGCCTGCAACGTATTTATGGCCCTCCTCAAGTCTCCACCGCACACCTCGAAGATCGCGTCCAGCCCTTCACTCGACACTTTGACTTTTTCTTTCTGGGCAATTTGACTTAGGTAGCAGTCGTGTTCTTCTCTAGGCAGATAAGCGAACCGAAAAGGGGCACACCGAGACTGAATGGGCTCTATTATTTTCCCGCTGTAGTTTGCGCACATAACGAACCGACAGGTCTCCGTGTAACGCTCCATCGTTCTTCTCAGCGCCTGCTGGGCGTCAGAAGTCATGTTGTCGGATTCATCCAAGATCATTATCTTGAAGGGTATTTCGCCAATGGATTTCATTCTTGCAAAAGTCTTCACGGTCTCTCGAACAACATCGATTCCCCTTTCGTCGCTTGCGTTCAACTCCATAGTATGTTCCCTGTAAGCATCGCCGTAAAGACCTCTAGACAGGCAAAGCGCTGCGGTTGTCTTACCAGTCCCAGGAGGCCCAGCAAAAATGCAGTGGGGAACGTTCCTCGATTTGACGAAACTCTTCAAACGTTCAACAATTTCCCTTTGGTTAACTATGCCATCCAACGTTTTTGGGCGATACTTCTCCGCCCACATTTCAAAACTCAACTATCCAGCCTCACAGCTTATAGTCTGTTTCCAAGCGTTAATAAAAGTATATTTGAAGTGAAAAGATGCGGTTGGCTACTCCTCTTCCAAGAATCCTGTTAAGAATATCGCATATTCGCACGGATGCTCGTTCTTCAGCAGTGACCTGATTATCTTTATCTTTGCCTTCTTCCCATGTGAAACTCTTAAAATTATGTAATCGAGGAGCTTCTTGCGCAGACTGCAGAGCCAAGTTTTCTGCCCAGATTTGACAAGCTCATAGTATGGACAGGTCTTGTATTTGAGGGTGAAACCTCCTTCAAAATATTCGGTCTCCACTTCAACGTCGAGTTCTCTGTACATGTCCATAATTCTGTCTCCAACCTCTCTAATGGTCCATGGATAATCCTCTGGAAACATCTCGTCTACGGGCTCTTTTATTTTTGCAAAAGCTTCATCGCAAGAGCTTGCCGACATCTCATTTATCAACGCCTCCATTAGTTTCTTGCGGGGCACTGGCTCAAGGGCTGGTTTTTCAAGTGGTCTGAGTTTGAAGCTTAGGAGATTTTGGAAAGCCGTTGTCTGGATCTCATAGCCAAGCTCCTTGAACATTGATTCAATGAGTACGCGCTGACTGTTCATGACTAGTAGATCGATCTTCTTGAAAATTACGGTAAAGTGTTCATCGTCGACGTACCTCATTTCCGCATCTGGCTGAATGGACCCTATGTTCTTGAGAATGAAGTTCTGCGCTAGCTTCTTGACCTTTTCAGGGTCATTCCTCGCCAACATGCGGATCGCATTTGAGACGCGGACGCCCATAGTGCGATATATTTCGTCGAATTTCTCCTTGTTGGTATCATATACTCTGGACGCGAATGAAATGTAGACTTCGCGCGGAACCGGAATGACATCCAAGAATTGCTTGCCTATTGTTTGAAAGAGGCTCACTTCCACTATTTGATCTAGTAGGCTTTGATCTTCCGGACCCACATATTGAATCGAAATGTTGGCTGTTGTCTGCTCAGCGGAAAACTTGAGAAGCTTCCAGCCTCGAGTTGCAAGGACAACAGAGAGCATTACTATGGAAAGTTTCGCAACCGAGGGCGTAGTCGACTGGAATGATACGTCTAATGTTCTCTCATCAACCTCGCGGAGTATCTTTGCCTGCTTGAACCAGTTCATTCTTATGAAGGCAGAAAGCAGGCTCTTCACAAACTCTTTGGGATCTTTCGGAAACTCACCAGTGCCGAGCGCGATCCTCAGGTCTTCTAAAAATGAGCCGAAATCCGTTATGGGCTCTTCAAGATGCTTTTCAGCCCAATTCATGAATGCTGGCCCAACTAACATCAGCGTGTTCCTGAATAGGCTGGGAGTCGCGTTAGAGAGCCTTCTTTCAATCTGGTCGCTCAAAGATTCTCCGAACTCCTTCTTTCCAAGCGGATACATATCCTGCCTTGTCATTTTGACTGCGATATCTTCTCCCATGACACGCAGTTCGAAGGAAACTCGAAGTCCCTCCAAAATTGTCGACACTTGGAAGGCCACAATTTCTGGAAGATGTTTGAAGACGTTTGGCCTCAAGATCACTGTATTATCAATTTCGCTGTGTGAAGCAATTTCGAATACTCGGGTTAGGTCCTTCATTTCTTCGAGGATTATCATGAATTCCTTGAAGTTCGAGGGTTTTTTCCACGCAACTGAACCCTTCAACACCTCAACAGTGTTCTTTGCCTCTTCTTTCTGCTCAGCAACAAAATCCTGAATGGTCTTGTCTCCGATCGCCACTTCCAAAAGGCTGTCAACCGCTTTTCTCCCAATAGACGTCAAGTCCAGCGCTTCTCTGAGGTTCATTTGCTCCTTCATTTTGGCCTTTACCGCACAGTCTTCGCATGAACCGACTCTTTCAACTCTGAGCAGGGTCTCTAAGGCTTGTTCAATGACGCGGTTCTTCGTCCCGTAGGTCTTTGCCAATTCCTCAATCAGGTCATCTGTTTTTCTCGTTATCGTCGTATGCAGATGAACAGACATTTCTTTCCCCGAGTTATGTCTTGGACCTGCGTCTAATAAACATGTTCATAGAATGCGTTCTGTGTACAAAATCGGAAAAAAATAGAGAGAATGATAGGAATTACTTGTCGACAACTGTCGCAAAGGCTTTCTTTTTGCGCAGAAACATTGCGTCAGCCACTCTTTTTATTGCGTTCATGTATGCCGCGATGCGCATGTTCACTTTGTACTGCTCGGCCACAGCCAAAACATCCTTGAACGCGTTGACTATTGTGTTCTGTAGCTTTGTTCGGACTTCCTCTTCAGTCCAGTAGTAGTTCATCTGGTTCTGCACTTGTTCAAAGTAGCTAACGATGACGCCGCCCGAGTTGGCAAGTATGTCTGGGATTACGAAGACGCCATTTCTGAACAGTATTTCGTCCGCGTCAGGCGTGGTCGGTCCGTTTGCGCCCTCTGCGAGAATTTTCGCCCTGATTTTGCCTGCATTCGTTTTTGTGATCTGGTTTTCCAAAGCTGCTGGAACCAGAATGTCGCAGTCCAATTCCAGTATTCCTTCGTTCGTTACATCTTCGCAGCCCTTGTAGCCGAGAACGGAGCCCGTCTTGTTCTTGTGCTCCATAACCCTCTCTGGATCCAAGCCCTTAGGGTTGAATATTCCGCCCTTTGAGTCTGAAACTGATATGATTTTGCATCCAAGTTCGTTGAGCAATCTAGCAGCGTGGAACCCGACATTGCCGTATCCTTGAACTGCAACCCTTGTACCTTTGAGTTCTATGCCAAGATGCTTTGCAGCCTCAGTTACTGTGTACATTACGCCCCTTGATGTTGCCTCAGTTCTTCCGAGTGACCCTCCCATTTGGACTGGTTTTCCAGTGACTACACCGAAGGCGTTGTAGCCTACCATTTCGCTGTATTCGTCCATTATCCAAGCCATGGTCTGAGAGTCTGTGTACATGTCCGGTGCTGGTACATCGTATTGAGGTCCTATGTTTCTGGCCATTGCACGTGCGTAGCCTCTTGTTAGTTTTTCCAATTCTCCTGGTGACATTTCCTTTGGATTGCATCTTATCCCGCCCTTGC
>CAYGYP010000053.1:0-8683 GCA_964354115.1 uncultured Candidatus Bathyarchaeia archaeon
CTATCGCCCTTGCGGCACCGGGAGTGAGCGTTTACTCGACTGTTCCGGTCGACTCCGGTGCTACTGCGGATGCGATATGGAGCAGCACCAGCCATCAGGCAAATATATTACTTGGCACGGCCCCCGGCTCGGTCAGCGGGGTAATCTGTAATTGCGGCCTTGCTGACGGCAACGGCTCGCAGAATACCTGCCCTGATAGTGTCGCTGGAAACATTGCCCATATTCGCAGAGGCGATATCACATTCGCCGAAAAAGTGGCGCACGCCCGTTCCAAAGGCGCCATCGGCGCAATCATCTCAAACAATGTTAGCGGCAATTTCAATGGCACACTTAATGACGGAACTCCTCTTGTCGTTGTATCGGTTTCAAAAGCCGACGGCGACGATCTCCAGACACTTGCCGAATCGGGTATTACCGGCACGGTTTCGGTCGATGCGAGTTTATATGCCTATTACAGCGGCACCTCAATGGCCTGCCCGCACGTCTCAGGCGTGGCGGCTCTTATTTTCGCCGCTGACGATTACAATATCCCTCCTGAAGAGGTTTCTGATATTCTTTTCAATTCCGCCCAGGACCTGGGCCAAGCGGGCGAGGATGACATTTTTGGCTATGGCCTGGTTGACGCAAAAGCGGCACTGCGCCTGTATAGAATGAATCTTCTGGCCGTTTTTGTAGATAACTGGCTCCAGACCTGCTCATCGCCATCGTGGTGCGAAGAAATGGACAGCGACCACAGCGGCTTAGTTAATTTCGTAGATTTTGCCGCCTTGGCTCAAAAGTGGTAAACCGCGATGCGCCCGGCTTTCTTGTAAAATGCGTTAAAAGGCCCGTCTTTGTTTTGCTACGCCGAGGTCTTCGAGGCTAACGATGTTATTTTACAAGCAAATGTGCAAGAACTTACAAAAGTTTACAAAAACTTACAAAAACTGTATGGAAACGGTCAAAATTTGTGTCCAACCGAGCAAAAAACGTATAGAAACGGTCAAAAATTTCGGGAAATTTTTAATTGGATGCTTGATGCCCGATGCTGGATACTCGAACAAAAAAACATGAAGAAAAATTAGGTACAAGTTGCCTGAGTTAACAGAGAATTTTTTGTCACAAGTAGACTAATGCGCGGTGCTACCGGAGGAGTTTTAAGAAACCCGCTCGGTAGGCCGAGGTGCTAAGTGATGTGGTTTTTTTCTTGACTTTTCAGGGGTATTGTGGTAGAGGGTAGTAAAAGCAATAAACCATTATGGAGGATACAAAAATGAGGAAGTCGGTGTTTTCCATAATCCTGTTAGACGGTATTGTTCTATTTGCCGGTATGGCAGCGGCGACAGAACGGCACGTTCCGAGCGGGTATGCAACGATTCAGGCGGCGATTAATGCATGCAATAATGGGGATGTCGTAATCGTTGCGCCGGGCACATACACCGGCACCGGCAATAGGGATATCGACTTCCTGGGCAAGGCCATTACAGTTCGGAGCACCGACCCAAATGACCCAAACATCATTGCTGCAACCATTATTGATTGCAACAGCACAGTAGCAAATCCTCATCGGGGCTTTATATTCGCGGGCGGTGAGGATGCGAATTCTATATTATCCGGATTTACTATAACTAACGCTTATTATACAGGGCATGGCGGCGGGATATATTGCAATGGAAGCGGACCGGCTATCAGTTACTGTACTATTAGTAACTGTGTGGCTAATAATCCAAATAATATGTATTATGAGCATGGCGGCGGTATATATGGTACAGGAAGCAACCCGATTGTCAGCCACTGTACTATCACGCAAAATTTAGCCAACGTAGGCGGAGCAATATATTGCACATACCAAAGTAATCTTACCATCGACAACTGCATAATAGCGGATAATACAGCCAGCTATGCCGGTGGGGGCATAGGCTTTTATGACAGTGGTGCTACAATAAGCCATTGCACAATCGCAGGGAATTCAGCATCTGAGGATGGAGGTATTCATGGCAGTTACAATGGTTATATATTAATTGACCACTGCATTTTATGGGGAAATAGCAACGGCCAAATCTCAGGTAACCACGTTACCGTTTCATACTGCGACGTAGAGGGCGGATATGCAGGTACCGGCAATATAAATAGCGACCCGTTCTTTCTTAATCCTGCAGGCGGCGATTACCATATATCAAGCAGTTCCCCCTGTATTGATGCCGGAGACCCAAACTACGCTGTGGGCCCCGGAGAGGTTGATATTGACGGAGACCCGCGCGTTGTAAACCTTCGCATTGATATTGGAGCTGATGAATATACTACCGGCGGCCCTTCTGTTATAGAAATTACTCCGGAACAATTCACATTTATAGCTGAAGAAGGCGGTCCAAATCCGCCGCCTCAAGTATTATATGTAAGCAACGTTGGCGAAGGACAACTCAACTGGACGGTTATTCCGGAATGCAATTGGCTGTCTGCCGAGCCAAATACCGGCACCGCCACAGACGAGCCAAATGAAATCGAACTAATTGTAGATATAAACAACTTGACTCATGGTATATATCACTGCACTTTGTTAGTCAGCGACCCGTGTGCAAGCAACAGTCCGCAGACAGCTACTATTACTTTATATATTAACATTCAACTACTGGTTCCATCTGAATATAACACCATTCAGTCGGCGATAGATGCAGCACTAAATGGAGATACAGTGCTTGTCGCTGACGGGGTATATACAGGACCCGGCAATCGGGACATTGATTTTCTGGGCAAGGAGATAACAGTAAAGAGTGAGAATGGACCAGAGAATTGTATTATTAATTGTCAGGGTGATGCAGACAACCCGCGTCGAGGATTCTATTTCCACGGCGGGGAGACTTCAAGCTCGGTTCTGGGCGGCTTGACCATTACCGGCGGTTATGTCTTTGACTGCGGCGGTTCGGATTATGGGGGAGCGGGCATCTTCTGTTCCGACTCATCACCAACAATAATTAATTGTATTATTACAGGTAACCATACCGAACTTATACCAGGTTGCCTGGGCGGCTGTTTTGGCGGCGGAATTAAAATTTGGGGAAGCAGCAGCCCAACTTTTACGAATTGTATAATCAGCAATAACTCAATGGGTATGTTTGGAAATGGTAGCGGAATTTATGGACCTGCTATTGTAAAGAACAGCATTATCTGGGCGAATACAGGAGCTAACCAAATTGAGGGCGGCGCAAATGTAAGTTACAGTGATGTTCAGGGCGGTTTTGCCGGGACAGGCAACATCAATGCCGACCCGCTCTTTGCAAACCCCAGTGGTGATTATCATTTGAAATCTCAGGCGGGGCGGTGGAACCCGGACACAGAAACTTGGGTAATGGATGCGGGAACCAGTCCGTGCATTGATGCGGGCGACCCGAATTCGGACTGGACGGCGGAATTATGGCCGCACGGAAAACGAATTAATATTGGCGCATACGGCGGAACGCCGGAGGCAAGTATGTCCCTATCAACGGCCGGCAACATTGCCAATCTTGATAATGACCCCTGCGATATTGTCGATTTTAATGACCTTGCGTTATTTGTGGGAAAATGGCTTGAAGAGGAAGTTTTGCTGGCTGAAGACTTGGACAGGAATGGAGTTGTCAATTTTGTCGATTACGCAATTTTTGCCCAGCAGTGGTTATTATACAGTCCTGCTGAGCCTGGCATCAAATATCGAATATCTCCCTGTGAGGGAAGGGGTTTGTCGGCAACAGAACGGTTGGACGAGACACGCTTCACTGTTACAGTTGTGGGCAGATATATTCACTTTGAAGATATGATGGTCGCCAACTGCTGCCCCAAAGAACTCTGGCTGGAGATGACAATAGAGGATAATCTGATAACGGTTGTCGAAAACGAATGGGGAGGAGTTTGTTTTTGTATATGCGATTATCCTGTAACAGCGACACTTGGGCCTTTTGAGCCGGGGACTTACACTCTCGAAGTCTATAACGGCGGCTTTATTGGAAGCGTAACGGTCACCATAGAGTAACAGCACACTGAGAAAACACTAGCAGACCTAATGGTTTTTTCTTGACTTTTGGGGGGTATTGTGGTAAAAGGAGGGTTTATATCACTAAACTATTTCAGGAGATTACAAAAATGAGGAAGTTAAGAAGGGCACAACAAAGACACGCCAGAGAACAATCTAAGCGGCAGGAAAAGTTCAAAAAACACGCCCTTGCAGCCGGCACTGCCGCCGTAATTGCGTTTGGGACAGTTACAGGAGTAAACAAAGCCCTTGCTGCATATTCGCCTGACCCGCACGAATTGCCTGTAAGCCAGGATGCAGATGCGGATTTGCTCGCAAACAAAGAAGAACTTGCGATTGGCTACCGAGTATTCAAGGCCGATGAGAACCGCAATGGAATACCTGACGGTGTAGAATTAGCAAAACTTTGCGCAACTGATATCAACAACCTACCCTGGGAAAATGAAGCGGACCCGAACGAGACATACAAATGGTGGGGTCCGCAGATGGGCACGCACACATGTGACATTTGTGGAGCAACTATGGCTATGGGGCCGGGAGGGGTAACAAATCCAAAGTTAGGCATAACGGTGAGTTTTGATTTTAAGCTGGCTCTGCATTATATGGAGCATGGCTCGTTCAGCTATGACGGCTACTATTTTGACCCGAATGACCCGGTCGAGGGCAGGATTGACATAACTGCATTACTACAAGCGCTCGAACTGCGATACCCTTATGAACCCAACGCGCACCAGTTGCCATTAGATTATGTTGTTGATTCGAACCGGTTAGCCCCTGACGCCAACGACCTTGATGGCGACCTTTTAGCTGACAGCGAGGAACTTGCAGCCGGTTACAATCTACACGACGCTGACCAGGACAAAAACCTTACCCCCGACGGAATTGAATTAGCCAAACAGTGCAGGACTGCTATCGAGGAACTGCCGTGGGAAGAGGATGCTTTACCAGGTGAAACATATAAATGGTGGGGGCCGCAATACGGGGCGCACACATGTGATATTTGCGGTGCGAGTATGCCTATGGGACCGGGAGGGGTAACAAATCCACAGTTAGGCATAACCGTGAGTTTTCCTTTTAAGATGGCTTTGCATTATATGGAGCATGGCTCGTTCAGCTACGACGGCATCTACTATGTTGGAGAAGAGGTCGATGGAAGGCTGAATGTGGCGGACTTGGCAAGGGCGCTTGAAATACCGAAACACTGCGGCGATTTAGGGACGCTGTACCTGCCGGGTGATTTGAATGAAGACTGCAAAGTGGATTTTACTGACTTTGGTGAATTCGCTGACAAGTGGCTACAATCCACCGACCCGAACCAAGATTGATGTGATGGACAATAAATGCAAAGGGTTGGAATTTTGGATTTTGACTCGCAGGAACTCAAACAGTACATCAAGGCCCTTAAGGAAATCGACTTTGAGCTGGCATATCTTGTCTTGCTTACCTGCGAAGGGCTGAAACCACTAAGCAGGTGGGAAAAACCTTTAGATGACCACGGGCTCGGATTATTAAACGAATTAGGCTTGATTACGAAACAAATCCAAAGGACAGTCAAAACCGGCAAAGTGATTTCAGAAACAATTTTCAGCACATCGGCTGGTTACGTTCAACTCTACGACAAACGGTTTGGTGGCAAACCTATAGACAAATCTGCAGAGGTTCAACGTTTCGAAGGCTTTTTATTTGGTTTTCCGCCCTGCTGTGTGGACGAATATATCCGACATCCCTATGCCAAGAACAATCTTAATCCTGAGGACCAGAAGATTTTATTCCACTGGGCCTGCAAAGACTGCAAAATCACACCTTTGATATTGCCCGCCTGCAAAAGTATTTATAATTTCCTCAAAGATTATTAAAAACACCATACGACCAACTTTATACCCGAAGCAAGCTAAACATCTCTTGGAGCGGCTTTATTGGAAGCACGACGGTCACCACAGAGTAATTATATTTGACATTTCGCTCAAAAATCCGGTATAATTCTTTACTGTTTAAAACACCTAAAAAATCTAATGTGTTATAAATTTAAGAGAGGGAAAAATGAGAAAGCAAGCGTTTTTATTAGTGGCAGCCGTTCTGGCGGCGGGATTATTCAGCATAAACCTGGCCATATCTAACGACACCCCGGCAATGACAAAAAGCTTCACTTTGTCTGACGAAGACCTGATGCTGTTAGACTGGCATAACGACCGCTATTCTTCGGCAACGGTCATAAACAAAACAGATGTTCCGGGCCCCGGCGTTGAGTTCACCATCCGTTTCCCGGACAATACCAGCAAAAATAATTCGGTAACTTACGTTTCCTGCAAAAGCGGCAGCGACGGCTTACTAACGGGAGCCGATATAAACGATTTTGACGCCTTTGCGCTGAAATTCACATTGCTTTCGGTCAATGATTCAAACGCCCCTGACGCAGGAGGTTCTCTCGTTGTCGGCGCCTTAATCGACATGGGCTACTCCTGGGGTTATCGTCCCGAGATTATCAATTTGCAGCCGCAGCGCAATACAGCCGTTTCATTAACAGCAACCGATGCAAATGAGATTTCTATAATCGGCATCACCGCCCATTTTTTAGAACCCCAGGGCTGGGACCCGAACGGGTCAACAATGAAACTGCTGGTAGAAGCCGCTCCCAATGCCGAGATTCTCCCGTAACCTTAAGACCTTGCTGCACGATATATAAACGACGAGATTAGAAACTTCTTTTAATTCCTCGAAGTTTCTGGTAAAAATACAATCCTAACTATGAAAATCGTAGATAAAATCCGAAATACCGATGTTGTTGTAGAAGCTCCGCCATCGAAGGCGCACACTTTGCGGGCTTTAATTATAAGCTCTCTAAGTCCCGGTAAGTGCACGATTTACAATCCGCTGCTCGGCGAAGACCAGCGAAATGTTATCGAGTGCCTGAAACGATTAGGCGTAAAAATCGAGCAGCAAGGCAACAAATTAACCGTAACCGGAACAGCAGGAAAATACACGCCGATTAATGACGAATTAAATGTCGGTGAATCCGGAGTGGGGATGAACTTTTTGACTTCGGCGGCTAATCTATCTACTAAGCCGGTGATTATTACAGGAAGCAAGAGGATTACCGAACGGCCGATTCGGGAAGTGGTGGAGGGACTACGGCAATTAGGATGCAAAATAGAATATCTGGAGAAAGAGGGATTTCCGCCAATTAAGGTTTACGGCGGCGGGATTGCCGGCGGTGAAGCAACGATAAGCGGCCAGAAAAGCTCACAGTATTTCAGCTCGATTGTCATATCATCGCCTTACGCGGACAATAAAGTTACGCTAAAATGCGTCGATGAAATGACGGAAAAGCCATATTTCGATATCAGTCTGCAAATGATGGCTGAATTCGGCGTAAAAGCGAAAAACAGTAACTACAAGCAGATAGAAATTCCGAAGGGAAGATATTCAGCGAGGGAGATAACGATAGAAGGTGATTACAGCAGCGCATCATTTTTTTTCTTAGCAGGGGCAATCTGTAAAACAAAAGTTACCGTAAAAGGATTACGGACTGATACAAAACAGGGAGACAAAGCGTTTCTGACGCTAATGGAAAAGATGGGCTGTGAGGTATCTGAAACAAGCGACGGGATTTGTATACAGGGACGGGAGCTTACCGCAATTGAGCAGGATATGAGTAACCTGCCGGATTTGGTTCCGCCATTAGCGATAGCAAGCGCATTTGCGAAGGGAGAAAGCAGGCTTACAAATATAGGGCATTTGAGAGATAAGGAGTGCGACCGACTGGCGGTAATGGCCTCGGAGCTGGGGAAAATGGGCGTTGAAGCAGCGTGCGATGAAAACTCGCTTATTATAAAGGGGAGCGGGAAAATACACGGCGCCCGGATAGACCCGCATAACGACCACAGGATTGCGATGAGCTTTGCCGTTGCAGGCCTGGCTACCGGCAACCAAACAATAGAAAATGAAATGTGCGTGGCAAAATCGTTTCCAGACTTCTGGGAAAAGTTTGAAGTTTTCTATCAATAGGTTTATACTAACGACCGATTTGGAGAAACAAAAATGATTGGCTGTCACATAGGACGTATGTTTCAGGTAACGGTAGCCGGGGGGTCTTATCAGGAAGGGATGACGGCGGTATTACAGGGCGTTCCGCCGGGGATGCTACTAACCGAGCAGGAAATCTACGGCGATTTGCTCCTTAGAAAGCCGGGTGCCGACGAACTAAGCAGTCCGCGAAAAGAGCCGGACCTGCCTATTATTTACAGCGGACTGAACGCAGCCGATACTATTGCGGGAGCTAAAAACAGAAACCACACCAACGGAACACCGCTGACGATTCTGATACCCAACCTTGACCGCGACTTCACCCACATCAAACAATATCAGGACACAAACCGCACTCCAAGACCGGGGCATGCATCATACGCTTCATTTATAAAGTACGGCCCCGATGACGATGCTGTCGGGGCGGGCCTATTCAGCGGGCGCTATACATCGACCATTGTCGCTGCTGGCTGCGTTGCCAAAAAAGTGCTGAAAAAATGCGGCATCGAAATCTGCGCCTACGTCAAAGAGCTTGCATCAGTGCGATGTCCCGATGTCAGCCACGAGCAGGCCTTCAAATACACCAACCAGTTCAAAAAAATGCGGCGTGACCTTGACCCATTCTATCAGGAAATCTACGTCAAAGGCCGGGTCAATATGGATATGCGATTCCTT
>CAYGYP010000054.1:0-4305 GCA_964354115.1 uncultured Candidatus Bathyarchaeia archaeon
AAAGTAAAAGCTTTTTGCAAAACACTAACTAGTAATAGACCAGCAACTAGGTGGGAAGGGTTGCCTCGAAAATCTGTAACCGCGGATTTGGAAGACAAAATCCGAGTGACGAAGATTATCGGGCTGCTTGAAAAGGAACATTCAGACGCAAAAATAGCCCTAAACTACGCGAATCCGCTCGAACTTCTGGTAGCAACCATCCTCTCAGCCCAATGCACAGACGAAAGAGTAAACATCGTCACGAAGACACTTTTCAAGAAGTATAAACGAGCACAAGACTACGCCAACGCTGATCTAAGGGAACTTGAACAGGACATAAAACCCACGGGCTTCTACAGAAACAAGGCTAGAAACATAAAGAAATGCTGCCGAATGCTCGTCGAAAAGTTCAGGTCTCAGGTTCCGAAAACGATGGAAGAAATTCTTGAACTGCCTGGAGTTGCGAGAAAAACTGCTAACGTCGTCCTGTCAAACGCATACGGCGTTGTTGAAGGAATAGCAGTGGACACGCATGTTCGCAAACTTGCCAAAAGACTTGAATTCACGGCTAACGAAGATCCAGTGAAGATAGAACAGGATTTGATGAAACTGGTCCCGAAAAACAAGTGGATGAGATTCACTGACTTGCTGATATTTCATGGAAGAAGAGTCTGTACCGCGAAAAACCCAAGATGCGAGGCTTGCATCGTGAACACACTTTGCCCCTCAGCCTTCACCTTTGGGTAGATTGCCTTAAGGAAAATCATTTTAAGCTTAGCCAGTAATACGTGCAAAACATGAAAAGAAAAACTCTGGTTCTCGGTTTTGCAGGAAGCTTGCGAAAAGATTCCTATAACAAATCATTGTTACGCGCTGCCGTCGATTTGGCGCCCGATGACATGAAGCTTGAAACTTTTGACCTTGAAGGCATTCCTTCCTTCAACCAGGACTTGGAAATGAAAATGCCGGTAAAGGTCAAGGAGTTCAAGGCAAAGATCAGAGCAGCAGATGCGATTCTGATTGTCACGCCCGAATACAATTACTCGGTGCCCGGCGTTCTAAAAAATGCGATCGACTGGGCCTCAAGACCTTATGGAGACAACGCTTTCGAAGACAAGCCTGTCGCAGTCATGAGTGCTTCCGGCGGAATGCTTGGAGGTGCAAGGGCACAGTATCACCTACGACAAAGCTTCGTCTTCGTTAATGCACATCTACTCAATAGACCTGAAGTTATGGTGACCTTCGCAAACGAGAAGATTGATGAAAATGGTAAACTGACAGACGAAACGACAAGGAAGAAGGTTAAGGAATTGCTTAAGGCCTTGGTCGCCTGGACTGAAAGGCTACGGAAATGAATTGGTCTAGAGCATAATGGTTATTAGTCTACCTGCTTGATCTCAAATCGCAAGCGGTGACTGAATCGATTGGGGTTTGACATTCAGGAACTACCTGACATAATAAGAGTAATTGTGCTACTGAACCTCAGCAAGGGCGCAGCATCGCAGAAATCTTCGCTCAAGAATCAAATAGACAGAGTCTGCACGGATTACGTATGTATTGAGATGAGCGACCTTGACGAGACCTTAAATGCCATGGCTTCTGAAGGCTTGATTCACTATGCTGATGGTTCGGTCAAGCTTACAGAGCAAGGCATCAAACTTGGCAAGGAATGGCAAAGTCTGCTCTTGAAAAAAGAACCCATCCTTGAAATTGTTGCAGGACTAGTGGATGGTTCAATCACTGGCCTCGTGGTTATTGTTTCAGCATTTGTGGCGAAATTGCCTATCAGAGCAGCGGCTTTCGCAGCCTTCTTGACCCTTGCAGCCGTTGCCATAACCAATTTCTCCAGCTTTCTGCTTGGCGGGATCACTGAAGACCTGGCTGACATGCTCACGCTTCAGACTTTGATGAACTACAGCCTGAGAGACATTGCTGATCATGAAGAACGGAACAAGTCGCTGATGCTGGTTAAGCATTTGTTCACCGTATTGCACAAGGAAATAAGCAGGTCGAACATCATGGCAGCGTTGATCTGTGGCACAACCACTTTCATTGCAGGCGTCGTGCCAACGTTGGCTTACCTAATGCTGCCCAAACCCATCGACATCATCTTGTCTCTAGCCATAGTTGCAACAGTAGTGGGCGTGTTTCTCGTTCGTTATAGGTCAAGAAGGACGAAGGTTCACTGGAAAGTAACACTGTTCGAAACAGCTGTAATAGTAGTAATCGCAACAATCGCCTCGTTGATAATTGGCGGCATCGCATAGACCTGAAGTCGAACTGGGGCTTGCAAGTTCCTATGAAGACCTACTTTGATCCTTCACTGCTTCCAGAAAAACGCTCATGCTCAATCCTCATGCACCTGTTCATAACGACTGTCAAGCCTGCTTTACGAGCCAGTTCCGCTGCCTGTTCATTGATTATTCCAAGCTGCATCCAAACCACCTGCAGTACGCCATGGGCCTTTCTCATTTGCACGGCCTGTTCCACTATTGGCAGAACGTCTTCAGCCCGCCTGAAGATGTCAACAATCTCGACGCTTTTCTGTATTTCAAGAGGCATTTCCAAGAGGCTTTTGAAACTTTTTTCTCCCAAGACTTCAGCAACAAAAGGGTTGACTGGAAAGATGTGAAAACCATGATTCTTCAAATATTCTGCTACTACATAGCTCGGTTTGGATGCATCACTGGAGAGGCCCACAACCGCCACGTTTCTGTACCTCGAGAGTATCTTTCTCAAGATGGTATGGTCCGAATCTTCATGCGAAGCCATTCATCAACACCTCCTTTCATAACGATCTATACAACATAATTTCTTAAATCTGAGCTTTGCATGAGGCAATACTTGTATCTCCCAAGCATGTTCTCAAGCACCTTTTCCAACTCTTCTATCGGCATGAAGCTCACAGTCTGCCCTAATGGCCTTCCCTGACAGAAAAACATCAAAGTCGAAGTGCCCATCACTCCTTGACTCGTCGCTGATTCCTGATTTTCTGAACTCTCAAGAACATTCAGCTTGGCAAACTTTATCTTTCCATCGCATTCTTCAACGATTTCGTTGAATATGGGATTAAGTCTAAGACACCATGGGCATCGCTCGTGCCAGAAGTAAACAGTAGTGAGCATGCTGGATTTCAGAACCTCTTGGTTCCAGTTGCTTGGATTCGCTTCTACGACACTTCCCACTGTTGCTCACACCTCGATTTCATGGAATAGAATGTATTAAACGTTTAAGAGCGAAGATAAGAGCTTCCAGTGTGCTGTTAGCGTTTCTTCCTGAAGCGCTGGACAAAGTAGCCTAGAATCATCAGACAAGATACTGCCGTCAGCACGCCTGAAACAGCGATGATTATCATGCTCTCAGTTTCCAAGATAACCGCTATGGACACCACCGCCAAAAAGATGCCGACGTAGATGCTTTCTCTGCTGCGCGTCAGTCCGGCGAATTCAGCGGCCATAACCCTCGAGTATCTGAACAGTAGGACCAGCATTGATACGAGGGTTAGGAATATGATTATGAGCGTGTAGGTCATTCCTGTCCAATAATCGTGCAGAGTCAGAAGAAGCCCTGCCTCGTCTCCAATTATCCCGCCCCCTGCTCCGAAGAGAATCGCAGCCAGCCGATCTATTCGGTCATTTTGGTAGCTGATGCCCAGCCAACCTCCGATGGCGAGCATAGCTATGCCGTACCAGAAGTGATGAATGTGATAACCTCCACTTGTCCACGTAGTCGTAGGGCTCAAGATGGTGAACGTTCTGGCAACCATGAAAGAGAGTATAAAAGACATCATGGCAAGTATGGAGAGGTTGGGTCTTTCCTTCACTTTTTCCTCGTTGGGCGCATTCACTAGAGACACTGTCTTCTAGGTGTAGCTGGAAAGCAACTTAAACCTTGTTTCGTGCATCATCAGCAAGATGGTCTTTCAAATTGGGGGCAAGCCGAGGCATTATTTGGAGCTGCTAGAATGTATACCCTAGGTTACACACGTGAGAAAAAAGAAAGACAATTTGATACATAAAACCTGAGAAACTATGCTGAATGCATGCATAAGCTCTCAACAAGATCGAAAGCTTATCGCGCCACGCTTTGCCTATGGGATCTTGCTTAAGGTAGCTTCAATGGATTGTTCTCGTCCTTTGCGGAAAATTGTGAGCCTTATCTTGTCACCGATTTTTCTGTTGTGAATCTCGCTTAGTAGATCTTCAATGCTGTATACTGCAGCGCCATCCAGTCTAATCATCATGTCCCCAGCTACTATTCCAGCGAGTTGAGCCGGGCTTTCGTCCACAACCTTGGTCACCAGAACTCCACGCTCAAGAGGCAGAC
>CAYGYP010000054.1:4405-8652 GCA_964354115.1 uncultured Candidatus Bathyarchaeia archaeon
TTGTTCGTCAGTATGTAGCCGTTGGGATCGATTATTGTTCCTGAACCCATTCCTTCAACTGGAACAGTCTGGTAGAACATTCGGTGTACAAGCTTAACTGTGCTTATGTTGACAACGCTTTTGGTTACTTTTTCAACAATGTCAAGGACCACCTTTTCGTCGAAAGAAGACACGTTTTCACCTCTTGCTGACATGCGGATCGTAGACTAGGCAGAAACTGCACTCTTCTATTACAATGTGAGGATCTGTTTTCCGGCAGAACTTGCACATCAGACTCTTCTTCCTTATTGCCACACACGTTTGACAGAACGAGGACAGCAGTTCCTGTCTCTGATAGTTACCGCTCAACAGAAGGACTATCATCTTGCTTATCAGCGGTCGTATGTCTTCGATGTCATCGACCTTTATGACGTGTCCTCTGATCTTTCTAGTGTACTTACTCACCGCAGATTGAGATATGCCCAGAAGCTCAGCAACCTCATCCTGTTTCAAGCCGTGCTTTTCAACCAGTTCATTTGCCATTAATGCCTTTACTGCCGGAACTACCGATCTTACAGCGACCTCACATGGAGTTATCAAAAGCTTTCACCGTTTGTACTAGTTCTACGTGGAAAAGTATATAAATATGACGTATGTCATACCATTATGACGTATGTCATGATGGGGAGGCAAACCACAATTTCCGATACAATCGCGCTCCTTTCTCCTCCTCCCCCTATCGTGACACGCGCTTAGGACGTTCAGTACATGGAAACCAAGAACCCAGCGGATTCAGCCAATGGGACAATGGGGCAAACAAACTTGGCAGACACGGTCAGAAGAATGGAAGAGACCTGCAAGAACTGCAACCCATTGTCAATGCTAACGTGCATAGCAGGCTGCAGCATTTGGAAGCTGAAGAACGAGTTCAGAGGACTACATAAGAAGTTGCAGGACCCTGATTTTGCCACACACTTGCTCAACGCGTTAAAGAACAAGAGACGCCTGCAAGTATTAGAGATTATTTCCAAAGGTCGAATTTCCACCAACAGGCTGCAACAGGAATTGAGGAAGCTGAACCACTGTCACAGCCAGAAAACGATAGTCGAAGAATACATCGAGCCTCTTGCGGAAGTTGGCCTTTCAGCTCAAGATCAGGACAAGCACTCCGCGACATTATTCGGTTACAGGCTCAACGAGCTGACAAAGCATTTTCAGTACATTGTTGACGTTTTGCCCCCTCATTCCGAATGCTATGAAGAAACAGTTCTGACAGCTCTGCTGAGCGGGCCTAGAATTCATGAGGCCCTAGAAGGCGTGATTCCAGCAGGAAACGTTGCACGAGTATTGAGCCGTCTTCAATCAGGCGGATTGGTCAAAACCGCGAAGGAAAATGACTACGTTTTCTTCTTCAAAACACAAAGAAACCCGAACAAGGAGATACTTGCACCCACTGAAAAGAGAGTATACGGGGACATTGCAGAAGACGGCATATCTGCTCGCAGACTCGCGGAAAGAACAAAGATCTCGCTTAGGAGAACATACAAGTATTTGAGAAGGCTAAAAGGGAAAAAACTAATTTTCACACGTGAAAAACCGAAGGCCTATGCTCTGACAGACGAAGGTGTACAAGCTGCTTTGGCGCTGCAAAGCATTCGAAATTTGGCCAAAGAAGTTCTGGAAGCAGCAAAGCAGGTTCTGGGAGAAAGAGAAACCAGAGAATCTGCGATAGCTACCACGTGTGAGCTGAAATATGAGAAGAAAGTCGAAGCGGCCACATCAAGAATTGTTGGACCTACTAGGAGAAACCAAGCTAATTCGTAGATGATGTGCTCCTTGCCACGGCCGAATCCAGCCGAGCTTTGCTGAAGCTTGAGATAGCTTGCTTAAGAATGGGATACGTCAGAAATTTAAGCGTGTTCATAATATATCCATTTGCACGCCTGAGCATTCTGGAAATCCGAGCGTGATGAGCCCTTGAAGGTAAGCATAGTTTCTTTAACTTGCTGTGCTGGATGTGTCTGTTCCTTCTTAAATGCTGGCGAGGCTTTTCTAGAGATCCTTTCTCAAGACTTTGAAATAGTCTATTCGCCGACCTTTGTTGATCTAAAAGAGGTTCCGAATGTTGACCTAGCAATTGTTGAGGGCGGAGTGAGAACTAAAGATGATGAGACGCTAATTAGAGAAGTGCGGGCAAAGTCTCGCATTCTTGTTGCCTTGGGAATATGTGCAACCCACGGGGGAATAACAAGCTTGGGCAACGTTGGTTCTGCGAAGCAATTGCTAGAAAAAGAGCATTCAATGCTTGAGTCGACCAGACTTCCAGAATTGGAAGATCTGATGTACCCCATATGCAACTTTGTCGACGTTGACTATTATATTCCAGGATGTCCTCCAATGCCGTTTCTGATAGTTCACAGCTTGAAGAGCATAGTAAGCGGAAAAACACCCATCAGACATCAAAGCGTCGTTTGCACCGAGTGTCACAGAAAAATAGTGCCAGCAAAGCTTGAACGTCTCTACGGGATCTACGAGAAGGAATCCGATCCTGTGTTGTGCCTGGTAAGCCAAGGCTTCGTGTGTCTGGGTTCACTCACACGGGAAGGCTGCGGAGCGCCTTGCCCAAGAGCAGGGTTCACATGCTTCGGCTGCAGAGGCCCCGCGGACTCTTTACTTTACAGGTCAAGGGACATGTATGCTTTCCTAGTGAAAGTCATATCCGCAAGAACCAGCATTCCCGAGGAGGAACTGAAAAAGGAGCTTTACCGCAACCCGTTCATCTTTCACACTTTCATTTTCTCCAGGTTCGAACGTTTCAAAGCTAGGGAGAGGATTATCTGAGCAATAAGAGAGAGATCACGATTTCGCCCACGACAAGAATTGAAGGACATGGAAAAGTCACCATCGTTCTTGATGAATCTGGAAACGTTTCAGAAGCCTACTTCTATGCTACAGAAATTCGCGGCTTCGATTATTTCTTGAGAGGAATGGAAGCAGACAGACTTCCGTTCATCATCTCAAGGATCTGCGGCGTATGCTCAACAGCGCACGTGCTTGCATCTGTTAAAGCCATAGAAGCCATATGCGAAACCGAGATAACAGAAACGGCAAGAAAGCTTCGAGAGCTTCTACTCATGGGACAAATGATCAGCAATCATTCCCTTGTCTTCTTCTTCCTCACTCTTCCAGATTTCTGGTTTTCTTCCGACGAAGATCCTTCAAAAAGAAATGCGTTTCAGATAATGCGGGAAAGGCCTGACGTAGGCAGAAAAGCCATAGCCCTGAGAAGTTTCGCTGCTCACATCTTGGACGTCATCGGGAAGCGCGAAGTCCATGTTGTTTCTGTAATACCTGGCGGTCTGATCAATCCGCTCAAAGAAAAGGAGAGAGAAGCGCTTCTCCGCGAGGCTGAAAGTGCCTGCGCAATTGCTAAAGAGGCTCTTGGACTGGGAAAGGAGCTTTTCGAAAAGAACTGGCCAGACTTCAAGAAGGCTGGAGACTGCAAGACAAGCTATATGGCTTCAACAAGAGAAGGCACATTGGAATTGTACGATGGCACAATCAGGATCATAAACTCCGAAGGCCAAACACTGTCAGACTTCCCTCCTGAGGATTATATGGAGCATTTGGAGGAGAAGAGTTACGAATGGACCTACGCGAAATTCGCCTATCTAAAGGCGCTTGGCTGGCCAGATGGAATAGTTCAAGTCGGTCCGACTGCCCGTGTAAACGTAAACACAAGAGTCCCAACAGAACGAGCGAACAAAGAGCTAGCAGAGTTCAAGAAGAAATTTGGAAGCCCGACACACGCCACATTGCTGTTTGATTATGCGCGACTTATAGATCTCATGTACGCATGCGAAAGAGCCAAAGAGCTTCTGGCAGACGAAGGCATAACAAGGACAGACACAAGAGTCAAGGTTAAGCCCAAGGGTGGCAGAGGCATCGGGGTTGTTGAGGCACCTAGAGGCACGCTTGCTCACGAGTATGTCTTAACAGACAATGGAATTCTGAGCAACATGAAGTTGATAATTCCGACCCAAGTGAACAATGAAGCCATAAACCTTAACGTGAAAGACGCTGCATCGGAATTCATCCACAATGGCGAGGTCAAGCCGGGGCTTTTGAACAGGATAGAGATGGTGATAAGGGCTTATGATCCTTGCATAAAATGTGCTACACGGCAAGCTAATCAGAATTTGAGAGTAGAGATAAGAGATAACAATGGCAAGCTGCTCAAGATTCTGGAAGCGATCTAGGGTACGATT
>CAYGYP010000055.1:0-8645 GCA_964354115.1 uncultured Candidatus Bathyarchaeia archaeon
TCGGCGATTCTATTTAAACCTAGCGTGCAAAGGCTATTTGACCAGATGTAGAACCGTTTCTCCTATGAAGTCTATCTGATTTGCCGTAACACCTGGATGCACCGGCAGCGAAAATACATGGTTTGATACTTTCTCTGTTACTGGAAGCTTGCATTTTCCGAATTTGCGGTAGTAAGGCATAAGATGTATTGGGTTTACGTAGCAGACAAAAGCGCCTATTCCCTTCTCCTTCAGCTGTTCAACAACCTTGTCTCTTTTCTGCGCGTTTGCATTCTTCAGCCTGACAGTGTAAAGGTAATAACTGCATTTGAACCCGTCCGGTTCAGTCGGCAACTGCAGGTTCCTTGCTTTTTCAAGTCTTTGTGTTAGCCTTCTTGCATTTTGGCGTCTTCTGGCCACGAATTTTGGCAGTTTCTTCAGCTGTTCGCAGCCTATTGCCGCTTCTATCTCTGGCATGTGATAGTTGTGTCCAAGCATAAGGGATTGGTACTTCTCCTTTTCCCCATGGCTTCGTATGTATCGAGGAACTTCTGCAATCTCTTGGCAATCTGTCGTAAGCATCCCACCCTCGCCCGTGGTCATGTTCTTGCTGCCGTAGAAACTCCAGCACGCAGCGTCCGCAAAAGCTCCAGGGGGTTTTCCCTTGTAGGAAGCTCCGTGGGCTTGGGCAGCATCTTCAACAATCTTTAGTCCGTGTTCGTCAGCAATTTCTCTTATGGGCTGCATGTCGGCTGGCAAGCCGTAAAGGTCAACTGGCATTATGGCTTTAGTCTTGTTCGTTATGGCCTTCTCAACTGCTCTCGGGGAAATAGTATACGTGTCTGGGTTTATGTCAACGAAGACTGGTTTGGCACCTGACATGACAACAACTTCGGCCGTTGCGACAAACGTGAAACTAGGCAGAATAACCTCGTCTCCTGTTTTCACACCGATCGCTACAAGTGCTGAATGCAAAGCCGCTGTACCCGAGTTCATGGCTACGGCATTTTTTGTTTTCACAAACTTTGCGAACGCGTTCTCAAACTTCGTAACCATCGGCCCAGCGCCCAGTCCGTGAGTAAGTCCCCCGCTTTTCATCACTTTGATAGCAGCTTCGATTTCTTCCCGCCCGATTTGAGGGGCGTTTATCTGGATCATCGAATCGCCTTGAAGCTACTATGCTATCGCCATATTAATAATTTCATTTGGTCGCCCAAGATCACAGAAAGCTTGGATCAGAAAATGGAAATGTCCTTGTCTAGGTTTTTGACTCGATTCAGGAATTCTCCCATTTCTTTTTCTACTTCTTCCTTTCTTCCTGTGAGAAACTCCAGTTCCTCAGAAATCTCTTCAAGCCACTCTTCAATAGCTAAGTTGCATTCGCTCTCAGTCATTCTTGCAAGGTATTTTGAAACGTTTTGAGGGCTCTTCTTTCCGAGCGATTCTAACGGACAGTTTACTTGCTGAAATTTTGAGAAAGGAAAGAAGTGTCTTGTCGATCGGGGCTTCATCAGCCGTCCGCTGAGGGCTGCTGAGATGACTTTTTCGATGGTTATCTTCGGCGGTGAATCGTCTATGTAGCGGTGTATTCTTCTTTTTCCAATATGGATACCCGGATTTTTGAGAGCATTGATCAGTATGACTGGTATGAGTGTGTAGCCAAGGCTTTTCAGCACTAGCCAACGATGCATTCCGTCTAAAATAACGCCAGTTTTTTCATCCGCTACTATTGGATATTTGAGTATGCCGTCCTTGAGAAGCTCTTGTTTGAGTAGTTTCAAGTAGACTGGGGAGCCTTTTTCGTGGGGTCTCAGCTTGTCGATGGGCATTATTGCTATTCTTAAGTCTGTTTTCTCAGCTAGAACGGTGCGTGTCAATTTCCTCTTCTCCTCTAATGGCTGAAGGTGGGGACTTGAACCTTCTCGGGTTCATAGTCTACGAGTTTGCCAGCGAGGAACTGTTCGTACGCTGAAAGGTCGAGCAGGCCATGTCCACTGTAGTTCATTGCGATTATCTTCTTCTCATGGGTCTTCTTGCATTCCAGGGCTTTGTCTATCACGAATTTTAGGCTATGAGCAGTTTCAGGAGCGGTTATCATGCCTTCTGTTTGAGCCAACAACCTTGCAGCTTCGAAGACTTCAGTCTGACCGTAGGCAACCGAGTGCATGTAGCCCTTGTGGATCAGATATGATATTAGCGGTGCCATTCCATGATATCTCAGACCTCCTGCGTGAACAGGCGGACACGCATAGTCATGTCCAATCGTCAACATCTTCAGTAGTGGCGTCATCTTTCCAGTATCCCCATAATCGTAGGTGTAAACGCCCTTGGTCGTGTGCGGAACAGCTTTCGATTCGCAACCGACAAACTCCGTTTCCGTCGCATCCTTGAGCTTGTCTGCCATGAACGGAAAACAGAAGCCGCCATAGTTTGAGCCACCGCCTATGCATCCGCAAATCACGTCGGGATACTTGTCGATGAGTTCGAACTGTTTCTTGGCTTCTAGGCCCAGTATGGTTTGGTGCATTAGAACATGATTTAGCACGGAGCCTAGACAATAACGTGTGTCTTCGTTAGCAAGAGTGTCCTCTATGGCTTCGCTGATGGCTATTCCGAGTGATCCAGGGTTGTTTGGGTTTTCTTTGAGCAACTTTCTGCCGAAGTTAGTCTGGTCACTGGGTGATGGGAACATCTCTGCTCCGTAGATTTGCGCCATGGTCCTTCTGCCGGGCTTGTGATCGTAGCTTGTTCGTACCATGTATATTCGGCATTTCAATTCGAACAAGGTGCATGCCAAGGCCAAGGCTGTGCCCCATTGCCCAGCCCCGGTTTCTGTGGCTAATCGGCGGGTTCCTTGTTCTTTGTTGTAGTATGCCTGCGCGATAGCTGTGTTGGTCTTGTGGCTGCCTGCTGGGCTGAAATTTTCACATTTGAAGTAGATCTCCGCGGGTGTCTTCAGGTGATTTTCAAGTCTTCTTGCACGATACAGTGGTGTTGGGCGAGGAAGTCTGAAGTAAGCCTCCAACACTTCGTCTGGGATTCTAATGTAGCGTTCTGCGGATACTTCCTGTTTTACCAGTTCTTTTGCGAATATTCTTTGGAGCAATTTGGGGTCTATGGGTTTCAGCGTTGTTGGGTCTAACGGAGGTGGAAGTGGCTCTGGCAGGTCTGCTTGTATATTATACCAAGATGTAGGCATCTCGTCAGGGTTTAACATTATGAAAGTTTCATTATGTGTCATTTTACGACCTTCTAAGTACATTTACGTACATTCATGTCCGTTAAGCGACAATAGGAGTGCAAGAACATATTTATACTTTATTGCACAGAAACGTACATTAAGGAAACCGCAACATGTGGAGCAACATCAAGAAATACTTGGAGGGTTATCCTGAAAGGCTCAAAGTGGCCCGTGTCCTAGTAGAGAACGGGCTTAGTGTGAGAGATGGGAAAATCTTCCTCAACGAGATCGAAGTTCCCCCCGTTCGCATAGCTCGTGTTGCAGGAGTAGACAGACGAACCGTGAGTGAGACGTTGATCGCCATCAAGGCGAACCGCGAATTGCGCCTGATATTTGAAGGTCTAAGATCCGCCGGGCACTCGTTGAAAGAGGTTGCCAAGCACTTAGATCTTGGAGTAGTTGAGATAACCCCAGTGGACGCAAAGATTCCGGGGATACTTGCCAATTGTGCCATGATCCTAACCAAGAACGGTTTGAGCATAAGACAGGCAATCGTAGACGATCCGGAGCTTTCGCCCGAACCAAAACTAACGCTTATCGCCGAGAGGAAGATCCCTGGCGAATTAATCCAGAAGTTTCTGGCAGTGAACGGCGTAGCGAAAGTCTCCGTGTACTAGACAGGCGACCATGAACACTGCAGGCTTTAAGCGGTGCTTGTCAGTTGTTGCAGGAGTTCCCACAGTTTTTGACCTTGGAATGGCTTTTTCGTTGACATAAAGGATAATAGATGGGCGTAGCCCTCAGAGTATTCTAAACATGATCCCGGTCGTTTCGAACATGACTAGGATAGGCGTCTATGTTTGTCATTGCGGCTTAAACATTGCTGGCGTCGTTGACGTAGAGAAGGTTGCAGACTATGCTAAGAGCCTGCCCGGAATTGCTGTTGCAAAGCATTACACGTACATGTGTTCGGAGCCGGGACAACGCATGATCCACGATGACATTAAGGCTCACAAGCTCGACAGAATAGTCATTGCCACATGCTCGCCTCGAATGCATGAAGAAACCTTTCGCAAAGCAGTTGCTGAAGCCGGGTTAAACCCATATCTGGTGGAGATTGTTAACCTGCGTGAGCAGGTTTCTTGGCCTCACATTGAGGAGCCGGAAAAAGCCACTGAAAAGGCTAAGGCATTAGTGAGCATGGGTGTTGCACGTGTGAAACTTTTGGAACCATTGAAAAGACAGAGAGTAAGCGTTGAAAAGAACGTTCTGGTCGTCGGAGGCGGGATTGCAGGTATACAGGCTTCGCTGGACTTGGCTAATGCAGGCTTCAAAGTTTACCTTGTGGAGAAGGCTCCCAGCATCGGCGGACGTATGGCACAATTGGATAAGACCTTTCCTACTCTTGATTGCAGCGCGTGTATTCTGACGCCTAAGATGGTTGATGTTGGCAGGCATCAAAACGTCACGTTGTTAACAGATTCTGAAGTAACAGACGTGAAAGGTTTTGTTGGAAACTACGAGGTTACGGTACTGAAGAATCCCCGATTTGTTGATGAGGCTAAATGTGTGGGTTGCGAGCTATGCACGAAAGTCTGTCCTGTTAAAGTCCCAGACAAGTTCAACGAGAATCTGAGTCAGACTCGCGCAATATCGATTTTCTCACCTAATGCCGTGCCCAAAGTGGCGGCAATAAATCCGAGCTATTGTCTTCGATTGAAGACAAAGGACAAGACTGTGTGCGGCAAATGTGTTCAGGCATGCGAAGCCAAAGCCATAGACCTCGATCAGAAACCTGAAACCATCCAGCTTAAAGTGGGCGGCATTATCCTAGCCGTCGGATCAGAGGTTTTTGACGCTTCAAACATGCCTGAATTCGGTTATGGCCGATTTCCAAACGTCATTTCCAATATCGAATTTGAAAGGATTTCAGACGCTTCTGGCCCAACTGGGGGAAAGATTCGAAACCCGAAAAGTGAGAAACCGCCTAAGAGCATAGTTTTCGTCCAGTGCGTTGGTTCTCGAGACAAGCGGTTTCACGAATACTGCTGCCGCGTAGGCTGCATGGTTAGCCTAAAACAAGCGATTCTTGCCCGCGAGAAGCTCGGGAAGAACGTGAACATTTATGTTTGTTACAACGATCTCAGAGCCTTCGGGAAGGGTTACGAAGAATTTTATCGAAGAGCCAGAGACATGGACATCAACTTTGTGGCTGGGATTCCTTCTGACATTCGAAGCACGGCGGATGGTTCGCTTTACTTCGACGTTTTTGAAAGCGGAACAAGCAAACTTCTGGAATTGCATGCTGATTTGGTCGTGCTTGCCAATGGGCTCGTTCCTAGCAATGATATTGGCAAGATCAGCAAGCTTTTCCACGCCTTAAGAAGTGCAGACGGCTTCCTGCTGGAGGCACATCCGAAGCTGAGGCCGCTTGAATGTTCCACGGCGGGAATCTTTCTTGCAGGCGCATGCCAAAGCCCGAAGGACATTCCTGACACTGTATCTCAGGCAAGCGGGGCAGCGGCCAAAGCCATAGATCTGTTATCAAGTGGCGAGATTGAGCTTGAGCCTTTGAAGGCCGTTGTGGATGAGGACCTTTGTAGCGGATGCCGAATTTGCGAGTCGCTCTGTCCTTTCGTGGCTATTGAGATGAAAAAGCAGGAAAGAGCAGGAACAGAAGAGCTGAGAGCTGAGGTCGTTGAGGCCATGTGTCAAGGCTGCGGCCTGTGCAGCGCAGCATGCCCAACAGGCGCCATTAAGATACAGCAGTACAGTAGCAAGCAGGTCTTGGTGCAAGTTGAAGCAGCTCTTGCGAAGGCAACGTCAAAAGGAGGAAGCCAGCGTTGAGCTTGACTGATTTGATGTCCATGGCCAAACCGAACCTTGAGTCGCGAGAGAAAATCCTGGCAAAGCTCCGTAGAAGAGAGCTCATAAACTGTTTTCTGTGCATAAAATGCACGAGCGGCTGCACTGCTCTGAAGCTTCTGGAGTTGAAGCCTCATGAAGTTGAGAAATTAGTGAATTTTGGTTTCGTCGATGAACTGGCTTCATCAGACATCGTGTGGGCGTGCGCAACATGCTTGAAGTGCATTCAGAGATGCCCGCAAAAGGCCTCGCCCTATCATGTGATTATGGCCCTGCGCAACTTGGCAGTGGAGAGGGAAGCAAAGGTGCCCGAGGCCTACATGAAAGCGGTCTCACAGATCTTGGAAAACGGGCTGGCAGAGCCAATTCAGAAAGTCACGACTAGGAAAATGGAAACCTGTGACCGCGAAAACTTGAAATTGCCGAAGATCAAGCCCCCTAAAGAGGGTTTTCAATCTGTTTTTCTGAAGGCTCTGGAGGAGAAACAGTCTTGAAGGTTGCTGTCTTCTGGGGCTGTCGAGCATTAACAAGCCAATATGCGTATGAAATGTCTGTTAGAGAAGTTTTGCCGAAGCTTGGTGCTGAGCTCGTTGATTTGCATGAGGCTGTATGCTGTGGCGACCCTGTCAAGAGCGTTAATGATTTTGCAGCCAATTACTTGGCTGCCAGAGTTCTTGCGTTAGCAAACTTGAGTGGGCTTAAGGACTTGCTTGTTCCCTGCAACCGTTGTCACTTCGTCGTTTCAGAGGCTAAGAGTCTTATCGAAAGTGATGAAAAAATCCGCAGCAAGATCGTGGGTTTACTTGGTGAAGAAGGCCTGAAATACGATTCGAACGTAAGGATGTGGCATGTGATTGATTTCCTGCACGATCATGTCGGCCTGGATGCCATTCAGAAGGCCGTTGTGAAGCCGCTTAATGGTTTGAAGTTGGCAGGTCATGTTGGCTGTCAGATTCTGCGCTACAGCGACCTTGGAAGAGTTGATGATGCTGAAAATCCTCGCAAGCTTGACGAATTAATCGACGTGCTTGGTGCCAAAAGTGTGGACTATGCGGAGAAACTCGACTGCTGCGGCGCAGCCCTAACCTACAGCCATGTCGATTCTGCACTTTCTCTCGCCGGTTCAAAGCTTAAGGCTTTGCAGGGCTTGAGCGTGGACGCACTGGTTGTTTCTTGTCCGGATTGTGGAATGATGTTTGATGCTAGGCAGAAGGATGCTGCAGCGACGGTTGGAGCCAAGCTCAACCTGCCCGTGTTGTATTATACGCAGTTGCTTGGTTTAGCTTTGGGCATTGAACAGGAGAAGCTTGGGTTGCATCTTAACCAAAGCCCGGTGGATAAACTTCTAGCGAAGGTTTCCGCTTAGTCTCTAAACAACTTTTATATTTGCAGCGTCGGTAGTTACGGTTCAAGGTGAAAAGCATGGTAGACTTCAGCTTCACAGAGGAACAAGAGCTTTTCCGCAACGCTTTGCGCGAATGGTGCCCAAAACATCTGCCATTGGACAAGATTCGGGAGATGGACAGCAAGGGAGAGATCCCTCATGAGCTCTTGAAGAGCATGGGCGAAATGGGCCTGCTCATCATGACTGCTCCACAAGAGCACGGAGGTACCGGTGCCGACTGGGTTACGGCATGCATAGCGGCCGAAGAGCTTGGATATGCGGATGTTAGCATTGCCCTGCCAGTACTGTGGCTCGTTGAGTCATCCTGGGGTTTCGTCGTGGACAAGTACTGCACTGAGCAAGTGCGAAATGAAGTTATTCGAAAAGCCTTCAAGGGCGACGCTTTCATCGGCATTGCCTCGACAGAAAGTGGTGGTGGTTCAGATGTTGCGGCCTTCAAGTCTACTGCACGAAGAGAAGGCAACGGCTGGCTTCTTAACGGTGAGAAAATGTACATCAGCGGCACAGAAGAAGCGAAAAAGCTGGGGGGAGGCTACTTTGTCATTGCCAGGACTTCGCCCGCGCCTGAAGGAGCATCACATAGGGGAATGACAGGCTTCTATTTACCCATGAATGCTCGAGGAGTTGAAGTTAACAAGCGGTTTGAGGACATGGGACGCATGGCAATTTCGACCGGCGGGTTCAAGATGGAGAACGTTAAGGTTCCTGATGCTTACCGGATCGGCGAGGTAGACAAGGGCTTCTATTTGACTATGGAAGGATTCGACAATGCGCGCATTTTGATTGCCGCAGTGTGCGTAGGTGCAGCGCGACGTGCCCTGGACATCGGGATGGAATACATCAAAGAGCGAAAGGCTTTCGGCAGACCCATAGGGAAGTTTGAGGGCATCCAGTTCGAGCTGGCTGACGACTGGGCCCAGCTTGAGGCCCTGCGATCATTGACCTATCGGACTGCATGGATGAATGACATGCGCTACAAGGAGAACAAGTTCAGCCCGCTGGAAGTGAGCAGGATGATCGCCGCATGTAAGCTCATTGCGCCGCACTTCGCGTTCGACGTGTACAAGCATGCCATGATATGGATGGGAGCCTACGGCTACACTAAAGAATGTCCGTTGGAGATGGGGCTCAGAGGAATTATGAGCTACTGCGTTGGAGCTGAAGGAGCCAGCAACATACAAAGAACGGTCATAGGACGGGAATTGCTGGGCAAAG
>CAYGYP010000056.1:0-8451 GCA_964354115.1 uncultured Candidatus Bathyarchaeia archaeon
AAATCAGGTTTTCACTTTTTCTGGCTGCAAAATCAAAACAGCTTGGCCGAGACCAGCATGTTTGAGAAACAGCAAAACCAGCCTCCCTGAGTAGGGCCACAGCGGCCTCCACTCCATCCCCCTCTCCATAAATCATAGAAATTTCACATAACAAGTCCAGCACGGAGTAGGATATAAACTCTATCTTCAATTCCACTGTAGGATATATTATGTCGTCTAAAGGCCGAGTCGTGGACCCACGCTTGTGAAGGAAGGCTCACCGATGCGTCTGACTTTTTCTTGAATCATATTTGGATCATATACTGAACCGGGAGGTAGGGGGTAGGTTGTGCGCACACGCATACGGAAAGCCCGAGAACCTTGAAAGGCTCATTGCCATTAAGTAGGGGAATCCTTGACGATTTGAAGAAGATGCTAATGAGTTCTGAACTGTCTGGAGGCGAGGGAATTTGTGCGAAAAATAATGAAGAACAAGGTGGGCTTAGCCTGCGAATAGAAACGTCTCACAATAAGTTCAAGAGTACAGGGTGTGCTTATCTTTCAGAATATGAGCGCTTCGCTTGGGCTACTATCATGGCGTGCGCCTTGTCGTATGGCTCTAGGTGGACGACCTCTTTCACGTTGAACCCGCGTTTTTCAAGAATTCTGATCTCGCCTTTGTAGATTTCTGATGGTTCCTTGGTTACGTCTATGCTTTGAGCTTTCACTGCAAGCATTATCCAGCCATACTCTTTCAAGAACAAGTCCGCATTGTCTGCTAAGACTTTGGCCTGTTCGGGCTGTGCAATGTCGCAGTAGACGTCTTCAACCTTTCCTCGTATGAACATTGCATATTTCTCAGGCATGCGTGCATCTTCTAGTATAGGCGACATGTTGAGCCTGTGTGCGCACACGTTTTCAACCAAGTCTCTTATGGACCTAGACGCGAACTCCACGCAGTAAACATGACCTTTTTCGCCGGCTATGTCTGAAATGTGGCTTGCAGTTGTTCCTGAGGCTGCACCAAGATAAAGGACCTGATGGTCCGGCTTTATGGGAACGGTGCTTAGGCCTTTCAAGATAGCAGCGGCCAGCTTGCTTCTGAAAGCGTCCCAAACGCGGTATTCCGCTCCTTCAAAGCGTATGAGTCTTTCACCGTAGACGTTTCTGCCTGGTGTCATGTTTCTAGTTGCAAGTCGCTTGGCACCGTCCTCAAGCATTAATTGGTATATTGCTGGGAATTTCGGGTGCGGCTTGACTCTAACGTTCACGCCAGTGCTTTCTCCGCTTTTCTTTTTCAGGCGTTTCATATCTGGGCTTTTGGCGTTTTGGTTCTACAGCGGGAATTAGCGGAGGCTCTGCGTATTTTTCTCGGATTTCATCAATTCTCTTTTCAAGATCTGCTTTGAGCGGGCCGCTTATGTCTCTGCGTCCGAACGCGTCTATTCTCGCGGCTATGGCCAGTTTTCCGGCCAATGCTCTTGCGATTTTTCCTCTCTGCCACCTTTTTGCTTCATGCAGAAGTGTATGCTGGAAAATCAATCCGTGCTTCGGCGGCCTTGTCCCCGTTTTCAGCGAGCGGAACAGCGCTTTTTCTGCACCTAGCACTTGAATCGTGCTTGCCGGTCGTCTAGCAAGGTTCGTTAAGCCTCCTGACGTGGCTATTAGTCTTGCTCCCAGTAGCGAGCCGGCCAGCGCTTTCATGTTTGGCGCAACTTCTTCCATAGCCTTATCCATGTAGCTCTCCATGCTCTGTCTAAGACTGTATAGGGCAAGTATGCTAGTACACAAGGATTGAATTTGTTTGAGATCAGCTTTGTCTAGGTCGGCGCCCATGGATTTCTCGGCGGTTTTGGCTATGCCCTCGGCTTTTGCTGCTGGAACATCTTCTTCCTTGAGCCTCTCAGCCGTGAAATTTTCCTTGTCGCCCAAGTCAACAATCAAGCGTGCATAGGTTTCATGTTTCTCAACCAAACGATCCAGTTCGGGAAAGTGCACGCCATACCATTCTCTCACTCGGCTCATCAACAGGTTTATAGTCCTGTCCAAATCGTCAAGCGTCTGAACTGCCTGTGCCACTATCAAATCTCTTTTCTCAATTGCGCCTCTAACCCTGAGCTTCGCAATCTCCATAGTCACATCGTGCATCCAAAGCTTGAACTCTTCCACATCCTTCACGAAGCCTGTTTCGACAGCAAAGCCTTCCATGCGTGATCGAAGCATCTCTCCAGCTTCAGAGGGCTTCGAGACTTCAGTGTTAACTGTCAGTTTCTTTTGAACTTCATTGGCTAGGCTGGTGTTTTCGAAAACAACAAGATCGTAGCCACTCTTGGCAAGCTTTTTGACCAGCTCTTCAATCTCGTCAGTCATCTTGCCTGCTTGGATATCCGCGAGAGTTTTTGCCGCAGCCTGTGGCCTTCGAGCGAACAATATTTTTGCTACAAGCTTATTCTCTTGATCGAAAGCCAATGTCCCAAATGGGCATTCAACTATCGTGGCCTTCATCTGTGCGCCTCGTCATTAACACTATTCCTAAGCCTTATTAAACAATCGCTATGGACGTATCGCATGCGGGAACTATCCAAGAATTGGTATCGCTGATGCTTCATGAGCGTAGAATCACTGTAGGACGGAATGCTATTTATGAGGAGAGCCCTAATATGCTGCACGAACAAGAAAAAGGCGAAACGCAGGAGAGGTTGACCTTTGTCTGTCCTTCATGAAATCTGTTTGTGGTGAGCAATGTTTGTGTCCCAATCGCTTAAGCCTTAACCTAGCTGGTTTAAAGCTTGGCAACCCAACGATGCTGGCCTCAGGAATCTTGGGTTATTCCTCTGAAACGTTAGAGAGCATAGTTGAGGGCGGGGCAGGCGCAGTTGTCACGAAGTCAGTTGGCTTGAAGCCGAGAGAAGGCTTTGCAAATCCGACAATTGTGCAGGCAAGTTGCGGGTTGATCAACGCCATGGGACTTCCAAATCCAGGCATAGACGAGTTCACGAAGGAAATCAGTCATGCGAAAACTGTTCTGAATGTTCCATTAATCGTCAGCGTCTATGGATACTCAGAAGAGGAATATGGAATACTGGCTAGGAAGGCCGTGGATGCAGGTGCTGATGCAGTGGAGCTCAACGTTTCATGTCCTCACGTCAAGGAGACGGGCTCAGAAATTGGACAGAGCTCAAGAATTCTGACCGAGGTTGTCAGGGAAGCCAAAGTCATGGTTAGTAGGCCTGTAATCGTTAAGTTGTCTCCAAACGTTACGAGTGTTGCAGATCTCGCAGAGGTTGCGGAAAAAGCAGGGGCAGACGCTTTAACAGCCATAAACACGGTCAAGGCCATGGCCATAGACACTGAGACAACCATGCCAATACTCAGCAACAGGGTAGGCGGTCTTTCAGGCCCAGCCGTGAAGCCCATAGCAGTCAGATGTGTCTACGAGATTTTCGAGCGTGTCAAAATTCCAGTAATAGGTTGTGGGGGCATAGCAAACTGGCATGATGCAGTGGAATTTCTTCTCGCTGGGGCTTCGGCGGTTCAGATTGGCACTGCAATAGCCCTGAAAGGTCCAAGCGTGTTCAGAACAGTGGCACGTGGAGTTGACGCTTATCTTCGAAGGAACGGTTTTGACAGCGTGGGCCAAATTGTAGGCCTAGCACACAAAAGCTGAGCACACGTGTTCTCTGAAAGTATGCCGGAACTAGCGAATGCCTTATAACGCAAACGAATTTTAGAACGCTATGCAATAGGCGTTGTGGACGCAAGCCTAAAGGAGGCAAGGTGGAGTTGAAGGAAAGAACCGGCACGAACGTGCATACTGCTTTCGTTGGAGAGGCCAAGGCCTATCAAAGGCTTCTGATGTTTGCAAAGAGAGCAGAAGAGGAGGATTTGCCTCAGATAGCCCACTTGTTCAGAGCGGTTGCTGCTGCTGAGGGGGTTCATTCTCGCCGGCATTTTGCCATGCTGGAGTCGGTCGCGGACACGCAGACCAACTTGGAAAGGGCATTTCAGTCTGAAAAGATAGTTAACGGGGTTCATTATCCTGAAATGTTGCGAGAAGCCGAAGAAGATAGCGAAGAAGCCGCCGCGTTGGTGTTTTCGCAGGCTCGTGATGTGGAAGAGGAGCATGTGGAGCTCTACAAGAGAGCGCTTAATGACCTAATAGCGCAACGCTCAACTGAGTACTACTTGTGCACAGTCTGCGGTCATATCTCTGAAGGCAAACCGCCGGAAAAGTGTCCCATCTGCGGCGCGCCCCAGTCAAAATTCGAAAAAGCATCTTAGCCCCAAGCATACGTTGTAAGCAGAGTTCGGCGTTGGGTTCACTCCGTTGCCTGCGGCCGCAAATCAAACCGCGGTTAAGCACACGCAAGACCAAAACTTTGAAATTACTAATCAGTCAACAGTCTCTATGCTGTCAACGCTTAAGCATGAATGACTGGGGCAGTTTGTGAATGGCTGATCAGCAATTTCCCGCATATAGCAAGAAATCGTTAGGTTATCGAATCGCAGATAACAGACTAAGAGTCACACGGATTCTGAGCGTGGAAACCGAGAGTTCATCAGTGAAGACCTTAACGTTCGAAGACAAGCACTGTGCAAGAGCTAAGCCTGGCCAATTCCTGATGCTTTGGATCCCGGGCGTCGATGAGATCCCTTTAAGCATTTTGAACGCTGAGAAAGATGGTACGATAGCAGTGGTCGTAAAAAAAGTTGGTTCAGCAACAAAGGCTCTCCACAAGATGGAAGCTGGCGAGCTCATAGGCATACGCGGGCCGTTCGGCAACTGGTTCAATGTAGGACAAGGGAAAGCATTGATGGTGGGCGGAGGAACTGGGATAGCTCCGCTATTGTTTCTAGCCAGAAGGTTGGCGGTGAAGGCGGCAAAGTTTGTTCTTGTCTTGGGTGCGAAAACAGAGGAAGAGATACTTTTCATTGACGAACTGAAACAGATATGCTCTAGTGGGAATCTTGTGGCAACAACTGAGGATGGCAGCTACGGCATAGAATGCTTGGCCACAGCTCCATTGGAGGCCATTATGACAAAGGAAAGGTTTGACATGATCTATGCTTGCGGTCCAGAGCAAATGATAAGAAAAGTCTTCGATCTCGCCGAAGAACACGGGACCAGGATGGAGGCAAGCTTGGAACGTCTAATGCGGTGCGCAATGGGCCTCTGCGGAAGTTGTGTAATAGGAAAGTACCGCGTGTGCAGAGACGGTCCAGTATTTACGAAGGAGAGACTGCGGGAAGTTAAGAGTGAATTTGGAGTTTCAAAACGCGCTCTTGATGGCAGAAAGATACTCTTGTGACACGCACTGGCCACTGGATCATTAGAAACGCGTTGCTTGGTTATGCTCTTCGGCTCGGTTCTGTCTGATTGAAGCAAAAGAGATTTCACGTACAATGCTGCTAATTGCATTATGGTGGTTTGCATGGCCAAACTGACGTTCTACGGCGGGGTAGGCGAGATTGGTGGAAACAAGATTCTAGTTGAAGACAAGGGAACGAGAATCTTTTTTGATTTTGGGGAATCCTTCGGTTTTGGCGTAGACTACTTTGCTGGTTGGCTCGAGGCCAGGGCCATTAATGGTTTGGGAGACTATTTTGAGTTTGGCCTATTGCCGAAGATCAAGGGCCTGTATTCTAAGAAGCTTCTGGCCTCTACCGATTTGGCTTACATGAAGCCAAGATTCGACGCTGTCTTCCTGTCTCATGCACATTTTGACCACATAAATCACATTCAATTCTTGGATCCGGAGATTCCCGTATATCTCGGTGTAGGTGCCAAGCTCTTTTTGCAATGTATGGAGGAAACTAGCGGCTTCTGCAGTTACGGAGAACATCATTACCGAACGTTTCGAACTGGCAACAAGATCAAGGTCGGCGACATAATGGTTGAGCCCGTTCACGTTGATCATTCTATTCCTGCAGCGTATGGCTTTCTGATCCATACGTCTGAAGGCACAATAGTGTACACTGGAGACCTAAGAGTCCATGGTCCAAGAAAGGACATGACCGAAGAGTTCGTGGCCAAAGCATGCGAATGCGAGCCTATGGCGCTGATCTGCGAGGGCACTAGGATGGTTGAGAAGGAGCGCAGACAGAACTATTCTGAGTCACAGGTCGAATTTCTGAGCGACAAGATCGTGTCATCAACTGATGAAGCAGTTTTTGGCGCGCATTACAGTCGAGACATGGACAGGTTCAGAAGTTTCTACAACGTAGCAAGAAGCTGTGGTAGAAATATTGTGGTTTCCCCGAAAACTGCCTACTTGCTGAGCAAACTTGCAGATGATGAGCATCTCAGCTTCCCCGACCCTTTAAGGGATGAAAGCGTTCTGGTTTACTATAAGCGGAAGAAATCCGGGAAATTCGACGAAAAGGACTACTATGTGTGGGAGCGAAAATTCATGGATAAGATGGTGACGCATGATTTCGTAAGCAAGAATCAAGGTAAGCTAATTATGGATATGGGCTTTAACCAGTTCGCAGAGCTTATCGACATTCGGCCTGAAGCAGGCAGCCATTTCATTCACAGTATGAGCGAGCCGTTCAGCGAAGAAGACATCGAAGACGAGGTTATGCACAATTGGCTGGACCATTTCAAAATGCACTTCCACCAACTGCATGCTTCGGGGCACCTCAACAGAAATCAACTTACCGCCTTGATCAAGCAGATCAGACCCAAAAGAATCTTTCCCGTGCACACAGAAAATCCGCAATTGTTCAAGAAAATAAGCAGCAAGGTCGAGATAGCACAACGTGGACAAAAATGCGCACTATAGTTGATTGAGTCGCACGGGCTATATTGGTAATAGTCGGCTCTCGATTAGACTTGCTCTGGCGGAACTCTGTTTGATTTGTGCGCAGATGAGTACTTCAGATCGTGTCTTTCAGCACGTTTGACTACATTAGAGTATGGGATCGATTCTTCGATCTCTGTTCTTCAGCCATACCTGGCAGACCTGCCTAAGGTTTTTGATTGCGGCTTGAAGGCTTCTCCTGCGAGGAAATAGAGAATATGCACGCGAAACTCTGGTGCAATGCCAAAGTCTCATGGATCGAAGGAATTTGCCTGAGACAGACCATCGCAGATACATAACCTTTGCGCGCATTGTGGCAAGGGTCAGGCCAAAACATGTGGGAACTATGACGGCTTTCATGAGTAGCATGGTTGTTTTGCAGAAAGTCAGCTTAAGCCTTATATGCCTACTACTGACAGCGACAACACAAAGCAGACACAAGCGAAAATAGGAGACAGTTGAACCATGATCAAGGATCTGACTGCTTTCTATTCCAAGAATGCTCTCAACATGAAGCGTTCTGAGATAAGAGAACTGCTCAAAGTCACTCGGCGGCCTGGCATTATCTCTTTTGCCGGCGGGCTTCCTGGCCCAGAGACTTTTCCGGTAAAGGATTTGGAGGATATCTCATGCCAGGTGCTTCGAGAGAAGGGAGCGTTAGCGCTTCAGTATGGACCAACTGAGGGAGAAACCTCCTTCATAGAGGAACTTGCAAGGTGGCTCAGTCGCGAAAAAAGCACGATCAAACCAGAGAATATTCTCATAACAGCGGGTTCACAGCAGGGTCTTGATATCGTCTCCAAAGTGTTCTTAGACCCAAAAGACATCGTTATAGTCGAACTACCATCCTACATCGGCGGTCTTCAGGCGTTCACTGCATACAGAGCGAAGATGATTGGTGTGCCACAAGATCATGACGGCATGAGGATGGATCAACTGGAGGAAATATTGGATAGGTTGGCAAAAAGAGGGAAGAAGCCGAAATTTATCTATGTAGTTCCAGATTTTCAAAACCCATCCGGCGTAACCATGTCTCTTGAGAGACGCAAGAGGCTTCTGCAACTGGCATATCAATACGAGGTTCCGATTGTGGAAGACAGTCCGTACAGAGACCTAAGATACAAGGGAAAGACAGTTCCAGCCATCTTCAGCTTGGACGATCAAAACCACGTTATCGTATTAGGCACTTTTTCCAAGCTATTGGCCCCTGGTTTAAGGTTGGCTTGGATAATGGCTCCTGTCGAATGGATGGACCGCATGGTCGTGGCCAAGCAGAGCATGGACTTGTGTTCTCCAACGTACACTCAAGTCATGGTTGCCGAATACTTGAAGCGGGGACTGCTGCCAAAACAGATAGAAAACATTCGCAAAGTGTACGGCAGAAAACTGGAAGTCATGCTGGAAGCCTTGAGAAGATATATGCCCAAAGGCGTAGAATGGTCCAAACCGGAAGGTGGGCTTTTTCTCTGGGTCAAATTGCCGAGGAAAATGAGTGCTAATGATCTTTTTCCCAAAGCCATCGAGAACAAAGTAGCATACGTCGTAGGCTCAGCTTTCCACTGCAATGGCAAAGGGCAGAATACGATGAGGATCAATTTCTCTTTTCCATCAGAACAGCAAATAGACGAAGGAATACAAAGACTGGCCAAAATGATCAGAGACAATATGT
>CAYGYP010000057.1:0-8443 GCA_964354115.1 uncultured Candidatus Bathyarchaeia archaeon
CGGCGACCTCGTCAGCCTGGGCGACCTGTTCGCGACCTTCGCCGATCTCGTCGGTGCGCCCCTCCCGGACGATGCCGCCGAAGACAGTTGGAGTGTCCTCCCGGTTCTCCTCGGAAAGTCCCAAGGCCGGCCGCTTCACGAAGCTCTCGTCTTTCAAGCCGGGAACGGAGATCTGGCGCTCCGCCAGGGACGATGGAAGTTCATCGACGTCAAGACCGAGGAGGGGCGAGGCCGTATTTATGATCTGGAAGCGGACCCGTCGGAGCGGCGGGATCTCGCAGCCGAGCATCCGGAGGTCGCCGCGTCCCTCGCCGCCCTGCTGGACAAATTCCGCCATCAAGGCTTCAGCCGGCCGATGAAAGGGAAATCCTTCCGCCCCGGCTGAGCGGCAAGCCTCATAACCGGGTGTCGCCGGCGGCAAAGCCAAGTCCACTATTTCAGCTCCAGTTCGATTGTGACCTCCTGGCCGGCCGGCAAAGCCAGCTTGCGGCCCCTGGCGTCTTTCATGTCCCGGATTGAACCCGAGCCCGTCTTCACCGCGATCGTCCTAATCTCCCCCGGCGCGTAAAGGGACAGTTCCTGCGCCTTCCCCGACCGAAGCACGGCTTCGATTTTCTTGCCGTCCCAGGCCAGCCGCTTAATCTCGATTTGTCCTCGGCATAGAATGCCCTCGATCGTTCCCGAAGGCCAGGCCGCAGGCTTGGCCGGCAACAGACGCACGACGCCGGGATCCGACGAGGCCAGCATCTTGATGAGCACCGCGGGCATCCCGCCGCTGATGTCGGTGTTGAACAGCCTCTTGGCGTTGTGCATCGAGGCCAGGTTGTGGAGCCAGTAGCGGTTGAGGAGCGGCACCAGGCAGCGATAGGCCAAATCCGAATCGCCCAGGCTGGCCGCCGCGTGGCCGAGTTGGACAAGGCCGAAGGACATGAAGCCGCCCTGTTTCTCCCAGTTGCTCCAATGGCGCTCGATTTTGAGTTCGATGAGCTTTTTGAAGCTGGCCTGGAGCTTGGGGTTTTCCGCGATTTCCTCCGGCATCCCGTCGAAGAGGGCGTAGAGTTGGGAGGAATGACGGTGATTGTAATTGTCCGTGAGCTTGGGGGTCAGCCATTCCTTGACTGCGCCGTCCTCGTTGATCAGGTATTCCGGCATCTTGGCCAACATCTTCTTCCAGACGGGATTCTTGTCCCGGTTGACCCCGAGCTCCAAGGAAGCGGCTATCGTGTTTCTGAGAAGCTCCTTGGCCGCGGCGACGTCCATCGTGGCGTTGAAGGTCATCTGGTTTCGGGTGTTGGCGGGCGCGTTTTCGGGCGATTGGGTCGGGCTGAAGACATATTTTCCATCCGGTCCCTCATAGAGATAATCCTCGAAAAACAGGGCCGCTTTTTCCATAAACGTGAGGGCATGCTCGGCTAAAAACTTTCGGTCGCCCGTGTAAAGCCAATAATCGTAGAAGAAGTGGGCCGCCCAGGCTGCGCCCGCGACCCAGAACTGGCCCGGAAAGGAAACGGCGAAGGCGTTGTTATATCCGGTTGTCGTGGAGCGCGAGGGCAGAACGATCCCCCGCGCCCCGAAAATCCTCTCGGCGTTGACTTCGAGGTAAGGGACCAGCCATTCCATATAGGAGGTGTAGGCCAATAAAAGTTCGGGCATGTTGCCCATGAGCATGCTTGCAATTGCCGAGGGGACGTTGCCGTTATGAGTGAAATCGCTGGCCCAGGGCGGATCGTAGGTTCCGGCCCAGACGCCCTGAAGCGTCGGGGGGAGGTCGCTCGTGCTGGAAATGATATTGTAGCGGCCGGCATCAAAGACCTTTTCGAGAAGCGCTAGGGAGGGTTCGGCATCGGTCGTTTTCGCCAGCAGCTGCTCCGTCGTCAACACGTGGTCCGCACCGCCTCCCATGTCGAGCCGCATCCTGAGGAACATCTTGCCGTGGATTTTCTCGTGCCGCTCGAGAAACTCGCCGTAATTCAACGGGAGGGTGGCCAAGGCTTTCTTCGTGGGCTCGATCATCGATTTGTCGAACTCGTCGAGGACCTTGATATCGACAAACAAGAGGATTTCGTCCGCACCCGTCACCACAAGAGCCGGACCGTCCGTTGTTGTCTCGCCGCCCCGGACGCCGGCCCGGGCGACACCTTCCAGTCCTTGGATGCTCCCGGGATAAGCCCGGGAGAATCCGTGGCGGAATGTCAGGAACGCCGCATCCGTCGTGGTGGCGAGATTGGCGACGTTCGCCCGGAACCTCCGGTTGTCGGGTTCGCGCGGGGCAAGCTCCAACCGGCAATTCACCCGGCCCGGCCCGGGTCCAATGATCCGGACGAGGGCGAGTCCGTCGGCCCGGGAAACAAAGAGCCGGCGCTCGAACACGCCACGGCTGTCGGACCAATGGACGATCGTCTCGCCGGTCCGAAAATCGGTCGCCCGAAGATAGCCGCTGACGTCTCCCTGGACGTCCATCTTGATCCTGAGATCGAAGGCGGGCATCAACGGGTCCGGATAAAGAAAGGTCTTCTGCTCGGAAACGTCGACCGCCAGTTGAGCCGCCTGGGCGTAAAGTCCCCGGTCAATCAAGCGCCGAATCTCGAACAGCCGCGTCGCCGTAGCCGGAGGGAGGATCGGCGCCCGCTCGGGGACGAACATCCGCTTATGGCTGAAGACGACGATCTCGTCAAGAGGCCTTCCGAGGACGCTTGCCCCAATCGTCCCATTTCCGCTGAGGAGCCCTTGCTCCCATGTCTCTCCCGGTTCGGAGCTGATGAAGCCGCGTTCCGGAGCGGCGAGCATTTTCGAAGGTTGGACTCCAGCAACTCGCGGTTTGGCCGGGGAAGGAGCCGCGGAGATCGAAAGTCCGAGACCGAGTAAAAGCAAAACAGCCGCGGCCAGGATTCCCGTCGCTTTCTTCATGATTTTCCTCCTTGATCTCGAGGGGTGCTCCGGCCCTCCTTTTTATACCGCTCTAAAAGAGCGGTCAGCCGGGCGACGATGTCCGGGTGTTTTTCCCAAAGGTCGTTTTCCTCGCGCGGGTCCTCGGCCAGGTTATAGAGTTGGCCCGGCGTTCCCGGCACGGGCGGCATGCCCGCCGGGGTCATCCACCCGCCGGACGTCTTGTTGTCGAGGATGAGCTTCCACCCCCCCTGCCGGATCGCAAACGTCCCGTTCTCCGAATGGGAAACAAGCGCCTCCCGGATGGGCTTCGGACGCTTTTCCCCGAAGAGCGCCGGAGAAATGTCATAGCTGTCCGGTCCCGCCTCCTCGGAGAGACCGGCGCCAGCGAAGCGGGCGAAGGTTGCGAGGAGGTCGACCAGGCAGACCGGCTCGTCGCTCACCCTCCCCGGCTTGATCCTCTTCGGCCATCGGGCGACGAGCGGAATCCGATGTCCGCCCTCCCAAATCTGCGACTTGAGGCCGCGCAACGGCCCTTCGGATTTGTGGCCGTTGGTCCCGGGGTGGGGTCCGTTGTCGCTCGTGAAAATGAGAAGGGTGTTCTCGGCCGCGCCCAGTCGCTCCAAGGCCGTGACGACTTCGCCCACGCACCAGTCGGCGAGCATTACCAAGTCGCCCCGCGGTCCGTCCAGGCTCTTGCCCTTGACGAGTTCGGGTGGGATCCAGGGCGTGTGCGGCGCGGAGAGGAAGAGGGAGACGAAGAACGGCTTATCCGGAGACTCGGCCCGGCTCCGCTCCATGAAGCCGATCGCCCGCCTCGTGAAATGGAAATCGACGTCTTCGAGTTTGAATCCCGGGACGATCCAGCCTTTGCGCGGGCTCCCTTCCTCGCCCTTGGACAGGTCATAAAAATCGGAGACCTGCCTGTCGGGGATGCCGACGGTCCGGTTCTTGTCGATGAAGACAAACGGGCCGTCGATCGTCGAGCAGGCGGCGGTGAAATAGGCGTCGTCGTAACCGTGATCGAGGGGGCCGCCTTGGACGGGCTTCGTGAAATCGGCGTTGAGGCCGGTCGTGGGATCGGCGTCCTGCCGGGATCGCCTCCAATATTTTTCGGCATCCTGCCAGGTCGGGGTGAATCCGTTCATCCTCGTCCAGCCGAGCCCGAGATGCCATTTTCCGAAGAAGCCCGTGGCATACCCCCGGCTTCTCAGAAGCGAAGCCGCCGTCGGCCGGCCCGGCTCGATGAGGGGGGGCGTATACCCTCCGACGACACCCCGCTTCAGCCATGTCCGCCAGGCGTAACGGCCCGTCAGAATCCCGTAACGGGTCGGGGTGCACACGGCCGAGGGAGAATGGGCGTCGGTGAAGCGGACCCCTTCCTTGGCGAGGGCGTTGACGTTCGGCATCGGAATTTTCGATTCCGGGTTGTTGCATCCCGGATCGCCGTAGCCGAGGTCATCGGCCAGAATGAGGACGATGTTCGGCGGCCCGGCGGCCCCCCCCCGCGGCCGGCATTGCGGGACGGCCAGGGCCGCGGCGCCGCAGGCCAGGGTCTCCAGGAACTCTCTTCGCCTGATCGTCGACATGGAGGACTCCTTCACCGGCTCTTGATCGCCGGCCATGGCGAGGCGAAGCGATACCGCCCTGAACCGATTTCCAGGACGACCGCTCCGGCTTCCCTCCCGAGGATCCTGACGCCCGCGGCTGCGGACGCCGGGCGTCCGCTCTCCAGGACCGCGGCCGGATCGGTCCCGGGCAGATGAACCACCGCCTTTGTATTCGGAGGGACGGCCACGTCGAGGAGGAAACGCCCTTTCTCGATCCTCCAATCGCTCCGAACCTCTCCCCGGGCCGTTTGGACGCCGCCCTTGACCCAGGTCAGATCGCCGACGGGTTGCGGCCGGATGATGATCCGGTCGAAACCGACGGCGTCCGGGGCCGGTTGAATGCCCGCCAACCAGGAAAATAACCATTCGCTGACCGAACCGAACATGGGGTGGTTATGGGAAAACGTGTTGTCGCTGAAATCCCAATGTTCCCAGAGCGTCGTCGCCCCGCGCTTGATCATATACCCCCACCCGGGATATTCGCGCCGGGCGACGAGTTCGAAGGCCAGGTCGGCCCGGCCAGCCCCGGACAGGGCGGCAAGGACGAATTTCGTCCCGAAAATCCCGGTCGTGACGTGGGGGCCTTGGGTGGACTCGACTTTCCGGACGAGCGCCCGTTCGGCGGCCGCCCAATCCCCGTCGGGAAGGATGCCAAGCTCGAGGGCGGCGGCGAGGCCGGCCTGGGTCAAAGCTTCATACCTGTCGGGCGCCGGAGGGAGGACTTGCTCAAAATGGGCGCTCCTCACCGCTTCCGCCAGACCCGCATGTCGGACCGCGTAATCGCTCCTCCCTAGAAGCCGCGCCAGGGAGGAGACGATTCGGGCAGCCTGATGATAAAGAGGCGTCACCAGTTGGGCCGTCTCGGTCCGTTCAAGACTTTCATGATCGGACAACCCCTCCCGGATGATGAAGCCGCTCTCCTTTTGCACGAGCTCGAGCCACCGCCGCGAGGCCTCGTATTGTTCCGCGACAAGGCGGCGGTCTCCATAATGGCGGACAAGCAGGGATTGCAGATAGGGAGGGGCCATCGCCCAGGCCAGTCCGCGGCCCGGGATTCCGACGAACGGGGCCGTGTCCGTGAGCATCCCTCCGGGGAGCGCCGCGTCCGCCCAGTCGGCGGCCGCCTTGGCATAGAACTTCGCCATGTCGAAGTTCAGGAGGACGGCGTCGGCCGTCGCGACAAGATCGCCCCCGTAGCCGAATTTCTCCCGATGGCGGCAATCGGACTGGACGCTGAAGATATTGCTGAGAAACGTGGCCCGGGTCATTCCCTGGACGCGGTTGAACAGCTCGTTCGAGCAGGAAAACGTCCCGGTTTCGACGACGTCCGAATTCAGCCGGAGGCCCTCCAGGTCGCTGAGCCGGGGCTTTCCGGAAAGCCCGGTGACTTCGGCATAGCGGAATCCATGGAACGTGAACCGCGGGGCGTAAGTTTCCTCTCCGACGCCCTTGGCGATGTAGAGATCGCTCTGCTCGGCGACGTCGGACGCGCCGGGACCGCCGATCGGCGCCCCGTCCTTCCTCCGGCCCTTGATTTGGCCGCAGACCGAGGTCAAGGGATTGAGGCTGCCGTCCTCGCGGAGCAGCTCGCCGAAACGGATCCGGACCGCCGTCCCAGCGGGCGCCCGGAGGCGGAGCCGCGCCCACCCGGCGAAATTCCGGCCGAGGTCGAAGATGAAAAAACCCGGCTGCGGTTCGGTGACCCGGACGGATTTGATCCGAGCCGTGATCCTGATCGGAAGCTGGGGCTGGGCTTGGACAGGACCGACTGGCGAAGCGCAGGGGACGGCCCCGGCCCATCCGGCATCATCGGTTCCCGGCTTGTCCCAGCCAGCCATTTCGCGTCGAGCGTCGTAGACTTCCCCGAGATAGACGTTGTTCCGCAACACCGGGCCGGGCCGGACTTCCCAGCTTGCGTCCGTGGCGATCACGATTCGGGTTTCGTCTTCGAGATCGGCCTCCAATTGGCCGATCGCCCGCGGGCGGCCGACGGGCAGCGCTTCGCGAAGATTCCGACGGTCCCACATCCGGAGCGGAAGCGGATTAAACCAGCCGTTGCCGACCGTAAGGCCGAGGACGTTTTCTCCGTCCCGCAGGAGTCCGGTCACGTCAAACGTGCTGTAATAAACGCGCTTCCGATAATCGGTCCAGCCGGGATCCAGGACGTGGTCTCCGATTCGCCGGCCGTTGAGAGACGCTTCGTAATAGCCGAGCCCGGTCACGTAAAGCCGGGCCCGCCTCGCCCGGAGGGGAAGGCGGAACGATTTCCGGAACAGCGGCGCCGGATCGTCGGCGTAGAAATCCTCCTCCCGCGCCGGCGCGCTCCAGGCCGAAGGATTGTCATCGGCGTCCCACACCCTGACTTTCCAGAAGTACCGCCGTCCGCTCCGGAGAGGCCGGCCGCCGTAAATGACCTGGAGAGTCTCGGACGAGGAGATCTGTCCGTTGTCCCAGAGATCCCCCCGGCCGGCGGCCAGGGATGCGGACGAATCGGCGACCAGGATTTGGAAAGCTTTTTGGACTTGGCCCCGGCGCCCCGACTCCAGAATCCATCTCAGCCGGGGACGGGACACATCGATGCCCAGGGGATCGAGGCGGTGTTCGCATCTCAACCGGGTCGGAGTGAGGTCTGAGGCGGCCGCATCCGCAAAGGATGCCGGCCGCCCCAGGAAAACAAGAAAATCGAAAAGGAGGGCGATGCCGACGAACCCTATGGGCGCCTTTCCGAGCCTCATGAGGGCGTCCCCGATCCCGTCATCGGAAATTTCTCCCGGCCTCGAGGTCGAAAAGCTCGCGGTATTCGGGACGCTCGGGATACTGGATGTATTTCCAGCGGTCGGTCCGGACGCATTCGCTCCGCGGAATCTCCGGATGATCCCAGAGCTCCTCGCAGAAAATCTCGCGGCGCCAGGGCGGGCGGGCCCGGCCGAGCAACGGCCGGAGGCTGCGCCCTTGGAGCGCCGCGGGAATCCGCACTCCGGCAAGTCCAGGATCGTGGCCGGAAGATCGACGTTCAGGGTCAAAGAATAAGATAACATGATGACGTGATGCACTTCCTCCGGGAGTCTGTGGTAGACTCCCGGTTGAGAAATTCTTTCGAGGAGGTGACATCATGAATTATGCCGGTATTGACCATCATCGTCAATACTCGCACATCACCTTGTTGGATGAGAACGGCGAGGTGGTGAAGTCAGGGAGAGTGGCCAATCTTCGGCGAGAGCCGGAGGGATTCTTCCGAGGGGCAGGGGATCTCAAGGCGGTAATCGAAGGGTGTTGAATCTCACACAGGATTAATCTAATCCTCTACCATTTTCTCGGGATGTTTTGGCCGATCTGGGGATAGAGACGACCGTGGCCCATCCGAAGGAAGTTGGAGAGATCGCCAGGGCCAAGATAAAGACGGACGAGCGGGACTCCTGGAAGCTGGCCCATCTTTTGCGGGCGGGGTATATTTCTGAGGTCAACAAGCGGTCGTGGGAGAATCGCTCTTCGCAGCGGGTATTGCGTCAGCGGGCCTTTTACGTGGGGAAACAGACATCGGTGAAGAATCGGCTTCGGGCGCTTTTGGCGCAGCAGGGGGAAGAGATCCGGCAAGAGGTGGAGCGGGTGGAGGACATTTTCACCGACAAGGGGCTGAAGGTGCTTGCGGGGCTGGCATTGCCGGAGAGGGAGGCCAAGGTGGTGGGAGCACTTCTGAAGACCTACCATCACCTCCAGGAGCGCCTGGATGAGACAAACGCTTTGGTCAAGGAGTTGTATGAGAAGATGCCGACGGCTCGGCTGATCCAGACGGTTCCCGGATTTGGGGTATTTTTGGCCGTATTGGTGGCAGTGGAGATAGAAGATATCGGACGGTTTGAGGACGTAGGCAAGTTTCATGCCTATGCTGGGGTGATTCCCTCGACTCATAGCTCAGGGGAGAGGAGCTGGCACGGCAAGATCATCAA
>CAYGYP010000058.1:0-8252 GCA_964354115.1 uncultured Candidatus Bathyarchaeia archaeon
ACCTAAACCTAGTTTACGAATTTCTACAAACAAAACTTCCCGATTTTGAAAACTTCACAAAATACATTGCTAAATGGTTGGAAAAGAAGTAGAAATACCTCCTGGTACACGAGGCACCCCCATAACTGACTCTACCAAGATGAAACCGTTTTCACCTTGCAGCCGCCCCAAAAGTCAAATTGCTTTGCCAACAAACCACCGCTTGCATCAAGACCTAGTCACCAACCTTCTCTGGAAAGAGAAGGCGCAACGAACGAAAAGCTTTGCTAAGCGAAACAAGAACCCACGGCTCGCGCTGGAGTTGAACAAAAAGATGCGGCCATCTTCTCCAGTCCTTCTGATCATAACGTGCCCTTGAAAAGATCTTCCTCCCTTGACATGTAAAGGTCTTCAACCCCATGCTTTTCACACTCGGCCACAACGTCACCTAAGCCCCTGAAAATAACCACGGGCCTCGCCTCGTTCCCCTGCCCCATCAGCAGCTCTGCTGACGCTGCTATTTCATCAACAACTGCAATATTCTTCACCCTGAGAATTTGCCCAAACAAGTCTTTTTTCCCTCTGTAGTCTCGAAATGGTCTGAGCCCGGCGAAGCCGATGGCAAAGTTCACCTGAGCCCGCCTAAAAGGGCGACTGTAAGTATCGCAGATGATCACTGCGACGTTCTTGCCTGTCAGTTCCCTGATCTCTAAACGGCATTTCTCAGCTGATCTATCTGGGTCTTCGGGGAGAAGTGCAAGATTATTCCTCCCTTGAACGTTTGACTTGTCTATTCCAGCATTAATGCAAATCAAACCGTGTTTGTCCTCAACCAGCAACGTTTCACGAGAAGCTTTTACTACCGTTTTTGTTTCTCTCAGAACCAGCTCGATCAGCTTAGCACTCTTGCCGACGACTTCTGCAAGCTTCTCAGCTCTTCCTGAAGGAACGACTTCTCCGAGTTTCACTACCCGTCCTTCGGCCTTAGAAAATATTTTCTGGGCAACAGCTATCACGTCTCCATCCTCAAGTTCCAGACCATTCTTCGAGGCAACATCCACAATCATCTTCGCTATGTCGTCGCCTGCTTTTATCAACGGAAAATCTTCCAAAGCCAAAGCCGTAAAGCTCTTCAATCATTCTTCCTCCGCAAACGTCAAGCTGAGCATAGTATTCCTGCTCCGTTAAATGCCTTACCTGCTGAACTGCCAGAAAACCTGTTGCCCCTATGAATAATGAAGTCTTATTCAGAATTCATAATGCTTAAGCTGAAACAGGGCAGAGGTTTATGCACGATAACACGTAGTAAGGTCGCATGGCCATGAGCAAATCATTCAGGCTACTAGCCATCATGCTAGGCCTAGTCATAATCTGTTCCTTTTTCCCTCTTAGGTTTCCAATCCGAGAAGCAAGGGCAACATACGTAGAAGGCCCGATCGACAAGAATACAGTTTGGACTCTCGTTGACAGCCCATTCGTCGTCTCCAACGACGTCACAGTCTATTCCGGCGTAGCTTTGACGATAGAACCTGCAGTTGAGGTAAGATTCGGAGGCAACTTCTCATTAATCATAAATGGTACTCTCGTTGCAGAAGGAACTGAACCCAAAAACATCAAATTCACTTCAAATAGCCTTAACCCCGAGCCTGGAGACTGGGGAACCATATGGCTACGCAGTCCTGAAGCATCTGCAGTGCTGAGCAACTGTGTAACTGAGTACGGGACAAACGGGATCCTGTTGGAAAATGGAAATCTAGTCTTGAAAGACAGCAGGGTTCGATTCAACTCTGAAAACGGAATCACAACGATAAGCGGAAATGCTGAAATCGATAACAACAGCATTGAAAATAACACTGCAAGCGGCATCGACATCGAAGAACCCATCGGAGTTTCCGTCTATGATAACAATTTGACTTCAAACTATGACGGGATCAAACTGACTGGAAACCTCACTTCACAAAACCTAATTCAGCGAAACTACTTCTCCAACAACGCGCACAGCGGCATATCTCTTGGAGCTCCAGTCGACGACGATACTTCAATCATCAACAACATCCTCTCCGCCAACGGATTATATGGACTCTACGTGTCAATCAACGCAAGCACACGCATAGCCCACAACTACATTTTGAACAACTCAGTCGGGATATTCTACGAAGCTGGAGAAGCCCATGAAGCCCATTTCAACGACATCATCGGCAACGGAATAGGTATGGACGTTTCCAACGGCGCGTCTGTCGATGCCAAGTACAACTATTGGGGCGACAGAAGCGGACCCAACCACAAAATGCTGAACCCCCGAGGAAAGGGAAATCCTGTTGGAGACGATAGCCCGCATCCACACGGTCCTCCTGACTTGAACTTCATCTTCTTCCTCACTGCACCGATAGATCACGTCAACGAGCTGCCCCATGCAAGCCTATGGGCGGACAGGCTCACAGTTGCGCCAAACCAGAACGTCACGTTCGTAGGCACCAACTCACAAGACGAAGGAAGCATCGACCAATACAACTTCACCTTCGAAGACGGAAAAAGCAGCGGATGGACGACACTTACGATCTTCTTTTATAACTATTCCTCAACCGGAACCCGCATCGCAAGTCTGGTGGTGAAGGACGACTTCAACGAAACCAGCTCAAATGCAGCTCAAGTGATGATAGATGTTGAAAACCGAGCTGGTCTAAGCGTAGCTCTCTCGCTCAGCAACACGACTGTAAGTCGCGGCGAAAACGTTACAGCAACGGCATACGTCTCTAACGATTTAGGACCTGTGGAGAACGCAAATGTTGAATTCTATACCACGAAGGGCGAAAGCTTCTATCCACTGTCAGGTTCAACAGACTCAACAGGGCACTTCACAACGACGTTCACAGCCCCAAATGTCACTGACGCAACCGACGTGAGGATCTTTGCAAGAGCCAGCAAAGATGGTTATGCCGATGGATCCGACTTTCAATATGTTAAGGTGTTACCACCGCTCAATGTTCAGGTGGTTGCCCAACCACAGACTATAATGTCGGAAGAAGACGCCACACTCGCAATGAGAGTACTTGACGCCTACGGACAACCAGTCGCAGAAGCACAGTTAACGCTGGAGACAGATGGCGGCAGCATATCGCCTAGCTCAGCTATGACAGATCAATCAGGCAACGCGAATTTCACGTTTGTCGCTCCGTTAGCACTGAGCCAATTTACCGTTACGATCAGTTTCAGGGCCCAAGAAGCCGACTACGCTGACGGCTACGGCCAAACAACCATAATCATCGAACCAAAAGAACTCAACTTGCAAGTCAGTGTCGAGCCTGCATTGATCATATCTGAAAACACTACAATCATAACCGCAAATGTGGCTTATAACTCAAACCCAATATCGGAAGCAAACGTGACAATCTCGTCAGACGCAGGAGGAGCATTCTCCCACGCGACACAAACAACTGATGAAAACGGTGCAGCTCAATTCATTTACACTGCCCCACAATTGACAACGCCTCAGTATCTAACGGTTACCCTCAACGTAACCGCAAGCAAAGCGGGCTACGTGAACGGTCAAACGCAAGCGACGCTGACTGTAATGCCAAAAACACTGATCGTCAATGTGGACGCCGAACCTAATGCCACAGTCTCTGAAGCAAATGTAAGCGTCAGTGTCCACGTGACCTATTCATATGATATGAGTCCCCTGTCAGAAGTGACAGTCACCGTAACATCAGATAGCGGTGGCACCTTCTCAAATGCCACTGCACAAACTGACGACAATGGCATTGCGGTATTCGTTTTCAAAGCGCCTCCGACCAACACACCTATGAACATTAGTATCTCAGCGCTCGTAGAGAAAACAGGATACGTGAGCGAGCAGAATCAAACAACGATTAAGGTTGAGCAGGGAGTCCTTGCCATCCGAACAGAAACAAACATACAGCCAATCACGCCTGGGGAAACAGCCATCATAACGGCATTCGCCACGTGCAACGGTAATCCGGTGGCGAACACCTCGATCACTGTGTCATCCAACTCTGGTAGCTTTGATGTTCAGAACGGCATGACTGATTCAAACGGTATGTGCAGATTCGTCTACACTGCGCCTAACACAACCAAGCCATTAGTAGCCACCATGTCGACGACAGCGAGTAAAGACGGCTACGCAAATGCAGAAGGCCAACTCAGACTGGATGTTGTCCCAGGTGGTCCTCAGCAGACCGGAGGCGGACTTTCCATCATGACTTTGCTTGCAATCTTGATACCAATTGCTGCAGTGGTCATAGCGGTAGTCTTGATCAAGATGAAGGTGATCCTGGTCTCCTTCGGCAACGAAGGGGACGAATGGGAATGACTCGTATATCAAGACGTAATATTTAATAGACCCTTAGAGATCAATAATAAGCTATAGGAGAAAATTGATGAGAAATCTGCACGCCAAGGGCGCACTCGCCAAGCTGAAGAAGATACGAGTCAAGCTAAACGTCAAGAAAACAAAAAAGACCGCCACACCATCTGCCCCACCGAAACCATTGCCTAAGGGCTTCAAAATCGCGGAAAAATACCCACTGTACGAACCTTTTGCGCATGTTGCAATAGCTCAAAGCCCCAAGACAGGCGAGTACAAGTACGTACTTGATGAGCTTCAGCTTGACTCCCTAGAAAGAGGCGTGTACAACCGCGTACTGGAAATCCTTCTTGCTGAAATAGAATCACCGAAAGAGGAAATAGCTGATCCTAGAAGGTTCTTCGCAGAACAGGCCAAGAAAATCATCGACAAATATCGCATAAGTCTAGGCTGGCTGCCGGACGTTTCATGGTATAAGATACTTTACCATGCTGAAAGAGACCTCGTAGGCTTCTCACGGATCGACGCATTCATGCGAGACCCAAACATCGAAGATATTTCATGTGACGGAGTCAACAGGCCGGTCTACATTTGGCACAGAAACTATGAAAGCATTGAGTCGAACGTTCATTTCGAAAATGATGAAGAACTTGACAACATAGTCGTCAAGCTAGTCCACATGGCAGGAAAGCATGTAAGCTCCGCCTTTCCAATAGTAGACGCCTCATTGCCAGGTAAACATAGGCTAGCAGTCTGCTTCAGAAGGGAAGTCACACCTTTCGGCACGGCCTTCACCATAAGAAAATTCAGGGAAGACCCATACTCAATAATAGATCTGATAAAGATCGGAACGTTTTCAGAAGAGATGGCTGCTTACTTCTGGGTATGTCTTGAAAACAGCGCTTCAATAATGGTTCTTGGCGGCACAGCCGCAGGCAAAACCACAGCTCTAAACGCCTTGGCGTGCCTCATCAAGCCTGGCAGCAAACTGGTCACGATAGAAGAAACAGCAGAACTTAACCTTCCACAAGAAAACTGGGTTTCCATGATCGCTAGACAAAGCTACGGCCTCGGCGGAAGCAACATAGGTGAAGTGACACTTTTTGACCTTGTCAAGACTTCCATGAGACACCGACCTGACATACTGATCGTGGGCGAGGTGAGAGGACAAGAAGCATACGCGCTGTTTCAAGCTCTGGCTACGGGCCACGGAGGCATGTGCACGATGCACGCTGAGAATCTGGACTCAGCAATAAAACGCTTAACGCAGAAACCAATGGACATTTCACCGTCCTACATTCCCTTGATGAACGTGATTCTGTCAATACGAAGAGTTCACCTAGTAAAGAACAATGAAAGAAAAGCCTACCGCCGAGTTATGAACGTGAACGAAATTGCAGATTATGAAGATTACAGGTGCACGTTCAAGTGGAATCCCATAAAGGATGAATACCAACCTCTACTGGACAAAAGCGTAATGCTACTTTCAATCTCCGAAAGGTCAGGCATAGGCAAAAAGGAACTCCTCGCAGAAATAGAAAAAAGAAAAAACATGCTGCAATGGATGAATGAGCGCAACATCAGGAGCTACAAAGACGTCGCCGCAATAATCGCAGAATACTACGCAAGGCCAAAACAGGTCTACGAGCAAGTTCTCGCCGGAGAGGAGGCAAAGATAGTTGCCGCTGTTAGATAAGTTTGAAGCCTTATCTTTCCGCCTGTTCGGAGGACTTGCCCCATCCTTCTTGAAGAATGTCGTCGAGTTCAAGGACTATCTGGAAAAGGCGAAGATCAAGATATACCCTGAAACATACGTTTCATTGATGTTTTTTGTCACGGCATTGACGATTCCTGCTCCGGCAGTAGCCATAACAATCCTGTACCTTTACGGTTTCAGCTTGATGATTTTCCCGCTGATCTTTCTCATACCTTTGCCAATATTCGTAATGATTGGTTTCATGCTAGTGCCGATTTCTCGGGCGGGCGAAAGGGCCAGCAACCTTGAGAGGGAAATTCCCTTTGCAGCAGCTTACGTCAGCGTTATGGCTTCAGGGGGAATAGCACCCTATACGAGCTTCAAAAGATTAGCAGAAGTCGAACTGATGCCTGTCATGCGAAATGAGGCAAGAGAAATAGTAAAAGACGTTGAGATCTTTGGGTTTGATCCGTTAACAGCTATCCAGAACGCGGCAAGGAAGAACCCTCTTGAGATTTTCAAGGATTTTCTGTCAGGATATTCCTCTACGGTCATAATTGGAGGGGACATCGGACACTTCCTTGAAAGAAAGGCAGAAGAAATCTTCACGATGAGAGCGATACGCGTCAAAGCTACCGCAGAAAGACTTGGAATGCTGTTGGAATCATTCATAATAGTAAACGTTATGATGTCACTCTGCTTCTACATCATGTTCAGCGTCGAAAACATCAGCTCACCCGGAGGCGGCGGATCCACCTCGGGCATACTCATGTACACGTTTGTCCTTAGTCCATTGCTTTCAATGGTCTTCGTCTACTTGGCCCACAGCATGCAGCCGAAAACGCCCGTCACAGAAATGCGCCCATACAAGATATTCGGAGTGTGCACCGTCATCGCACTCGGATTGCTGTTACTGTTTTACTTTTCAGGTCTCATGAACACAATCATAGATATGCCAATCGCCGTAAGCATAGTTCTCTTCATCACTGCAGCGCCAGCAGCAGTGGTCCACGGCAGACTAGCAACCAGAAAAGCAAGTATTGAACGAGGGACAAACAGCTTCTTGAGAGATCTGACAGAGGTCAGAAAAACAGGCTTGTCTCCTGAAAAATGCATAGAAAGCCTAGCCAAACGTGAATACGGCGAATTCAGCAAGGAGCTGCGAAAAATAAACTCGGAAATCTCATGGGGACTCCCCCTGAAAAAGGTGGTAATGGATTTCGTCAAGAGGACACGCAGCTGGATGACACAGATCATCATGTTTCTCCTCGTTGAGACAGTAGATGTGGGCGGCGGGACAATTGCGATGATCGAATCTTTGGCCAGATTCGGCAATTTGACTCAGGAAGTTGAGAAAGAAAAGAAAATGACAGTTCGTCCTTACATCATGATGCCCTACTTTGCGTCTCTTCTGCTTGTCGCCACGACGGTGATGATGCTCGGATTCACAACCGGAACACTAGGGATCACCGAAACAGGACCTCCTAAAGACTTCACCATGGTGAGATCGCTGTTCACCACGTCATGCATTTTCTACAGCTACATGATAGGCATCGTTGGCGGAAAGATAAGCGAAGAGTCCTTGTCCGCCGGATTCAAGCACGCAGCAATCCTAGTGCTAGTTTCCGTGGTGACCGCCAAAATAGTGCCTATCTTCTTAGGCCAAAAGTGAGAGGCTGAGGATGCAGTACAGCAGGGTTAAGCTGGCAAAGCCAAGAAAAGGAGTAAGAGCAGTCAGCCCAGCGATTTCAACAGTCATGCTGACGGGCGCGATTGTAGTCATGCTCTTGGTAGTCGTCACTTTCGCAAATAGCTACTTAAACGCGCAAATAGCGCAGAACGAGTTCGCCGCCATGGAACAATTCATGCAGACGATCGGGCTTCAAACAGACTATGTAGCATGGATAAACGGGCAGACACAGACAACCCGCTTCGCAAGCAGATTTGGATTTCTTAGCTTTTATCCTGTGTATCTGAACTACAGCGTCTACTTGGATGGCAGCCCCTCACCCACCTTCAGCTACCTCACGCGCGTCCTGCTCTTCAATATGCCCATCAGCAGCTACAATATAGCGAACGGCCACTACGAGCAGATAATCCCCACGTCGAGCAGTTCCTTCTTGCAAACAGGCACTTCGGCGGTCGTGGCACGCGTTTTTGTGATTGAGAAACTGCCGATGACTGATGGTTCATACGTAAGGATAGTCGTTGCACCATGCATAAGGGCAATGAACTCAACATTATCAACAGGCG
>CAYGYP010000059.1:0-8235 GCA_964354115.1 uncultured Candidatus Bathyarchaeia archaeon
TTTCCCCCTTTTCTGGAGGCTTTCAGGACTGGAAGGAGGGAGTTCGTGAAGACGTAGAGAAGGCGGATTTGTCATCGTTGACTTGGAAGATCACAGGGGAGTTGAGTATCATCAAAGCGAAGAAGAACTAATGGATCTTATTGAGATGGTACCTTTTGTCATGGATTTTGACAGGAAGAAAGATGAAGAAAAAGTCTAAGAACTCGCAGCAGAGCATAGAAAGAAGAAAGGGATCAAAGCCACTCGGTATTACTACATCCTGAAAGTAAGAAAGCGTTGAAACCAGGCGTCTTTGTGAATCTAATTCCTCCGCAGTTTTGCAATAAAGAATCCATTACAATGATGAATGTTAGGGTAAAGCCTTTGACATTTTTCCAATGTTCTCAAGCCTGGTAGACCTATTCTCGGTCCCACTTCGATCAGCGAAAACTCGGTGTTCCACTTCAGAAACCTCTCAATCTGCATTTCATTCTCCTCAACTGTTATGCTGCAAGTGGAATAGATCAAGAATCCTCCGTCCTTCACGCTTTTTGCACAATTGTTTAGCATTTGCCATTGAATGTCAGCCATTCTGTCAATGGAGCGGGGCGTAAGTCTCCACTTGGCAGAGGGTACTTTTCTGAAAGAACCCGTACCTGTGCATGGCGGATCCAGAACGACCACATCAGCTTTCAGATTGAAGGGAAAGGCACGACGTCCATCCGCAAGCATAGGTTCAGCGATCTCAACGCCCATTCGGGTTACCTCAGATCTCCACTGGTGCATCCTGCGTTTCGAATAGTCCACAGAGTATATTGAGCCACGGTTCTGCATTAGCTGTGCTAGATATGTGGTTTTGGCTCCTGGAGCTGCACAAACGTCGAGGATTACCATTTCTGGTTGCGGGTTTGCTGCCTCCGCGGCAAAGCAGCTTGCCTTGTCTTGGACGTAGAATAAACCTTCTTGGAAACTTTCTGTTTTGGTGAGAGGAACCTCGGCATCTATGATTATGTATACATATCTTAGCTGTTCAACCTTTTCCCCTTTGATGCCCTCGCCCGCAAGCTTGGCTAGGATTTCGGATTCACTCGATTTCAACGTGTTCAATCTAATATATGTCGGCGGCTTCTGCGAATCTGCCTCCAGAAGGGCAATTGCGTTCATTCTACCAAATAGTTTAAAACAGTATTTCACAAACCCTATTGGGTGAAAAGTGAGAAGCCCAACTCTTTCCTCATCACTTGTGTTTTCAAAAACCACTTTGGGTTTTTGTGTCAACAACATGCCTAGAACAGGTTCGACTTGTTGGAGAGACTTCCATCCTAGGATCGAACGGGCTAGTCTTGCTATTTTTTCGGCCTCTTTCACATCAATCTTAAACCAGTTCTTAGCTATTCGGGTCTGATACACATAGAGACGAAGGAAAGCTTGCAGTCCCAAGTCAAGCTCGCTTATTCTTTCTGGTCTTAGAGCGCTGTTGACGAATTTGTCTATCAGGTTCTGCCTCCTGACGGTCTCACATACTAGTAAGTGGGCAAGCCGCACAGCGTCACCGTCCTGTGTCCCAAGCTGTCTAACCGTCTTTGCTAGAGCTAGACGCTCGCTCAACTTTTGCATTTGCATCCAGCTTAACGTTTCAATGGCAAGAGTCCAAGCTTCTCTAAGCAATGTGTTCCCACACGCACATAAACAGACACAACGACATAGATAAGACTAAAGGCATTCTTCTGTTGGCGTTACAGGTTTTTGTGAGGCTTGTTCAGAATAAGGGATAAATAGGACCGTGCTGTGTTAGACAGGCTTGGTGTTACCCATGGGGTATTCAGAAACACAACGATGAACGAATTCTCAATTGTAGAAGAACCCCTAAGAATCCCTTGAACAAGAATCTTCTAGAAAATGAGGAAAAGGAAAGAGAGTTTTCAACAGCGGATCACCGAGTGATAGGACAACAGTTAGATCTATTCTCCATAAGCGAGGAAGTCGGCGTTGGCCTAGTTCTTTGGCATCCTAAAGGAACGATTGTACGCAGGGCAATACGCGATTTTTGGGAGAGAGAGCATTTGAAAGGTGGGTACCAGCTGGTTTGTACTCCGCACGTGGCGCGAGAGGAATTGTGGAAGATCTCTGGACACTTGGATTACTACAGGGAGAACATGTACCTCTTCAGAAAAAACGGAGAAAACTACGTTGTGAAACCAATGAATTGTCCATTCCACGTTCAAATCTACAAGGCCAAACCAAGAAGCTACAAGGATCTGCCAATAAGATATGCCGAGTGGGGAACAGTCTACAGGTATGAACGATCAGGAACGCTGCATGGACTCTTGAGGGTTAGAGGATTCACGCAAGACGACGCCCACATCTTCTGCACATCAGAACAAGTCGAAGAGGAAATAGAAAAACTCCTAGACTTCGCCAAGCGCATACTGCAGAAGTTCGGATTCAAAGAGTTCAAAGCACATCTTTCAACCAGAGACCCAAAACAACCAGAGAAGTACATGGGTTCAGAAAATGAATGGAACAACGCTCAGAACATCTTGGCCAACGCAATGCAAAAGAAGAAAATACCATATTGCGAGATGGCAGGCGAGGCCGTGTTCTACGGACCTAAAATTGACCTCAACGTAGTTGATGCTGCAGGAAGAGAGTGGCAATGCACAACAATACAGTTTGACTTCAACCTTCCAAAACGCTTCAGCGTAATGTACGTTGGATCCGACGGAGAAGAACATGGAGTCGTAATGATTCATAGAGCCCTACTCGGAGCGATTGAACGTTTCTTCGCCATTCTGATAGAACATTGCAGTGGAAACCTTCCATTGTGGTTGGCTCCAACGCAAGTTGAAGTCTTACCCATCAGCGAAGATTGCCTGCAATATGCCGAAGAAGTTCACAGAAAACTGTTAGCCTACGAAATCAGGTCAGAACTTGACTCTACCACATCAACCATAAGCTACAAGATAAGAAACGCAGAAGTTCATAAGATACCGTACATGGCATTGTGCGGCAAACGCGAGGCTGAATCAAAAAAGATAGCAGTCAGAAAACATGGATCTGGAAACATTGGCTGTCTGACAATAGAGGAATTCATCAAAACGATCAATGAAGAACACAACCCATAAGGCAAATTAGACTACTAGTAAGAGATTTTAGGCTATGCTGCTCATAAAGCTAGTTAGGTCAGGGGGTAAATGGCGCAGCAACGCTTGGATCAACTGTTCTTGAAGGACGAAACTCCACCTCCAAAAAAAATGGTAGCAGAAGCCATTCCTATCACGGAATCGTTTGCAGAAGACGGGCAAAAGCATGCCTTTCCGCCGCTAACACCTAAGAACCTTGCGCCTTCATATTTTGTGTCTGCCACCTATGACGGGCAGGCCAAAAAAGCCCTTGTCAAACTCTATGAGCCAGTTTCCGGCAAAATCTACTTTTGGCTTGACAATACAGGACATAAACCCTATTGTCTTACGAATCTCTCTCAGTACGAACTTGAAAAGATAAATAGGCTGAGAGAGCATCCCGGCTTGGACCGTTTTGAAATAGTCGAGAAATTCGACGCCTTGTTAAATAGGAATGTGAAGGTAACAAAAATCGTCACAAACGACCCTCTAGCCATTGGTGGTCGCCCTACAGGATGTATCAGAGACATTATCCCAGAAGACTATCCAAAAGTCGCAGAAACACCAATCGCTCAAGAGGATATCAAAGTCTGGGAATCAAAAATAAAATACTATCAATCCTACGTCTACGACAGAAATCTTCTGCCAGGAATGATCTATGAAATCAAGAACGGCAGTCTCATCCAGAAGAAAATGGATGAAGCTGAAAAGATGGTCGCGGAAACATGCGGGATCTTTAAAGAAGCAACCACCGAAGAACTCGGATACATTGAAGAATGGGCCAGACTTCTGGATTATCCGGCTCCAAGATTCCGCCGCGTGGCCATTGACATAGAAGTTCTTGCGCCAACGCCGACAAGAGTGCCCAACCCGGAAGAGGCAGCTTACCCTGTTGTGTGCGTTTCACTGTACAGCTCGGATGGGCTGCGAAAAATCCTGCTTCTAAAACGAGAGGGCGTCAGAGAAGGACCTGAACATCTTCCTGCTGAGATTTCAGTTGAAGAATTTGACAAAGAGGACAGACTCATAAGAACCGTTTTTGATTATTTGGAGCAGTACCCATTCGTCCTGACTTTCAACGGTGACGATTTCGACTTGCCATATCTGTTTCACAGAGCAGAGAACTTGGGCCTTCGTAGGAGTGAAGTCCCGATTGAACTTGGCAGACGCGTATGCTTGCTAGAGTATGGCGTGCATATCGACCTGTACAAGTTCTTCTTCAACCGTTCAATCCAGATTTATGCCTTCAACAACCGTTACAGAGACGTAACTCTTGACGATGTGGGCAAAGCTTTAATCGGGTTGGAAAAAGTGCGGTTTGACAAGAGCCTAGGCGAACTCACTTACACGGAACTTGCCAGATACTGTTTCAGAGACTCGGAAATCACCTTCAAACTCTCAAGTTTCGAAGACGATCTGACGATGAAACTCATTTTGGTTTTGGCCAGAATAAGCAGCATGCCAATGGAAGACGTGAGCCGACAAGGTGTTTCGCGCTGGATAAGAGACTTCATGCATCGCGAACATCGCAGGAAAAACATGTTAATTCCAAACGCTGAAGATATACTCGCCAAAAAAGGCAAGACGGCAACCAAGGCGATCATAAAAGGCAAGAAGTACAAGGGCGCCATAGTTGTTGAACCGACCCCAGGAGTCCACTTCAATGTAGCCGTCATGGACTTCCCGAGCTTGTACCCATCGATAATAAAAGTCTGGAATCTGGGCTACCAGTCAATCCTTTGCTCGCACGCAGAATGCCGAAGCAATCTAATCCCCGACACGCCGCATTGGGTGTGCACCAAGAAAAGAGCTCTAGAGAGTCTTCTGATCGGCTCGCTCAGAGATCTGCGTGTGCAATGGTATAAGCCGAAATCAAAAGACAAGACATTGCCTACAGAACTGAGAAGCTGGTATAACATCATCCAAGGAGCGCTTAAGGTCATATTGAACGCAAGCTACGGAGTATTCGGGGCAGACAGCTTCGATCTTTACTGCCCTCCAGTGGCAGAGGCCACAGCAGCCATTGGGAGACACTCCATAACCCAAATACTCAACAAGGCAAAACAACTCGAAATTCAAGTACTATACGGTGACACTGACAGCCTATTCTTGAAGAACCCTTCAAAGCAGCAGATCGAAGAATTGGCTCACTGGACAGAGCACGAACTGAAAATGGGCTTAGATGTGGACAAGATGTACCGATACGCCGTCTTCAGCTCACGAAAAAAGAACTACCTCGGCGTTCTAGAAGACGGAACAGTTGACGTTAAAGGGTTAACAGGCAAGAAACGACACATTCCAATTTTCATCAAGAATGCCTTCGACATAATGAAACAACGCTTGGCAGTTGTAAAAAACCCTTCAGATTTTGAAAACGCAAAAAGAGACATTTGCGGAATCGTACGCGACTGTTATATGCGACTGAAAAGGCGCGGATGGGAAAGCATGGAAGAGTTGGCATTTAATGTAACCCTTGGTGAAGATCTTGGACATTACACGAAGACAACGCCTCAGCATGTGAGAGCTGCAAGAATGCTTGAAAATCAAGGTGCCGAATTGAAAGCAGGCGACCTCATAAGTTTTGTCAAGGTCACTAAGGAACCGCACGTGAAGCCTGTTGAACTGGCAACCAAGAACGACATTGACGTCGACAAGTACATAGCCTACCTTCACTCGACTTTCGATCAGGTTCTGGATGCGCTAGGCTTGGATTTTGAGGAGATAATAGGGTTAACGAAGCTCGAAAGATTCATGTAGGCCAGTAGATAAGCTGATGCCAAAGATAATCAGAAGCGGAACAATTCAAGATACCTACCTTCCAAGGAGAACTTGTTTGGCAGCATCTGCCGCTTGGATTAAAAAAATAGGATTTGTTTTAACGAAGCGGACTCAAGTCAAAACCTTCAGTCCATGCGATTTCAGGGGTTCTATTACGCTTGGTCTTCGAAGTATCGACAGAAGCAAGTAACCGATCCCTGCTATTGCTATCAAACTGCTAATTGTTATGCTGAGAATCATTGCGGCCCACGCTGGCAAAGCATTGAGGACTTCTGGTGGTGGCAAGGAAGAGATTATCGGAAGGTAGAACCCGACTATAAAACCGATCGGTATGGATCCGGCAACGCATGCTATGAAGTGGTGTCTCCTTAGCACCAGAATTATGGTCGCTGCAATCAGATTGGCAATTGGCCCAAAAATCACATCTTGAACACCGAGGAAATAGTAGGCGTTAGTTAAGAAGCAGCCTAGGGTTACTCCACCGGCGACAGGCCAGCCTAGTAAAGCAGCCAATGGAATCAGGCAGTCGGCAACGCGCAGTTGAATTGGACCGTAGATCGTTGGGTTTCCAATAGAAATCATTTGCAAGACGTTTATTATCACATATAAACCTGAGAAGGCAGCTATCAGAGCCACATCTCTACTGTCAATTTTCACATTTCAACCTCCTACGCCCGGGGTTTTTACTGCGGCGGAACGGGTGGAGGTCCACTCACCCGCCGACTAGCATAGAACGTCGAATTAGGTTATTAAGCATTATTGAAGGTTTGCCCTTGTCCCTTAGCAAGTCGGGAAGTTTCCGAAAAGTTTCTACACTACCATATTGTTTCCAAAGTCAGACAGGGTTCAGAGTGATGCCTCGAAGCAGACTACAAGGATGTCCATAGCATCTGACCGACTGAGGCAGCAGAGGTTGAGGCAGCGACTAGCAGCGAGATTATTAAGACTACTTGACGTTCAGTCAAATGGCGACGGTACGTGATAAACGTAACCAAGCTTCTTCTGTGATTTGAAGACAGTTTTTGGCCGTCGAAAGTAGCACTTGCCTTGGCTCTGAAGAAAAAGAAAGTGAGAAGAATCAGGCCCGAATTAAGAATGTATGGCAAGAGTGAAACAACCAAGTCAAGCTTCAAATCGGAAATAATCGCAAATGCTGCCAAGGTCATTCCTATGGAAAAGGACCCTGTATTGCCCACAAATATTCTGCCCCTGAAATTTAGAAGAGCAAGCACAAGCCAAACTGCCAGTGGACCATACAGCATGATTGCGTTTGAACCCGAGACGATCATCAATCCGATCATAATTATTGCGGGGCAAACTGTTTCTAAACCATTCAGCCCACCCAGCTGATTCACAGTGTTAGTGAATATGGTTACAAGCAATGGGATGATTAAGAAGTAGAAGTAACTTCCGAAGTTTATCGTTCCAAGCATGGGAATTGATATTGAGTTCCGCAAATTAAGTCGAGAAGCTAAGGCAAAAAGCGGTATGGCAGCGACCAGCGGAAGGAACGCTTTGTAGCGCCACTTAAGATCTATCCAGTCATCAAGCAAACCCATGAAACCGCCGAAAAGAATACAGACTGCCAGCGTTAGAGGTGTAGAAACACCATTCGATGTCTTGATAACGTCAAAAAAATACAATAAGAAAAGATACGTTGCGCTGATTAGTACGTAGAAAACTCCCAAGCCATTAGGGATTAAAGGCTTGTTTGGTTTATGCTGGTCAGGAACCCTCGGAAACAAAGAATTCTCCCCTAATAGCCTAAATCTTGCCGATACTTTGTCCAGTCAATCTCATAAATGGCCACGATAGGGATGATGCCACCGTATTTGCCAGCGTCGTTCGGATTCAGGTTCACTCCGGCAAAATAAGCTTCCTTGAAGTAAGTGGGCTGAACACCTGTTTCATCGGGCGTTATGCCGAATGTGTCACACCATCGCTGTTTTGCCCAGCTCATCATTTTGTATATTGTCGAGTTCTTTCCAAAATCGTTCCAAACCCACGTGTTATTCGTGAAGGCGCCAAACTTCGATTCATTAGTCCAAGATGATTCTTCATCTGGCAACCAACCATCATCTATGAAGCGTTGTTGTGCTTGTCCTGAGATTCTAGCCATCCACATCCATTTTCCTTCATCACCATAACCGACTGAGGTTCCGACGTATGTGCCCGAGCTTTGGCTGGTTACACCAACGGTTGTGAAAACGACGACGTACTTTGCATTATATGCATCTAGCATTCTAAGTGATTGTGTTTCGTTAGCCATGAACACGAAGCCTACGTTTTCTATCTGCGTCGAATTTATCGTCGCGTTATCTGCTAGTGAAGTAACGTTCCCAAGCATCGTCAGCCA
>CAYGYP010000060.1:0-8187 GCA_964354115.1 uncultured Candidatus Bathyarchaeia archaeon
TTGCTTCGCCATTTGTCCCTTACTTTCTTTGTTTTTGAAGACAAACTTATCCTCCGAGTGTAGCTTGTTGATTCGCATCATAGTATTAAAAGTTTTATTGTTTCGGCTTTACTTTCTCTATGCCACCCATGTACTCTCTTAGGGCTTCCGGCACGATCACTGAGCCGTCTTCTTGTTGGTAGTTTTCAAGTATTGCCACGATAGTTCTGCCAGTAGCTATGGCTGTTGAGTTGAGCGTGTGCACGAAACCTTTTGGTGGTTCCCCTTCTTTCTCTCGGTATTTTATTTTGAGGCGTCTGGCTTGATAGTCAGTGCAGTTGCTGCATGAGACTATCTCGCGATAGGCATTCTGCGCCGGCATCCATGCTTCTATGTCATATTTCTTGGCCGCAACTGTGCCAATGTCGCCTGTGCAAACGTTGACAACACGATAGGGGAGCCCTAGTTTTTGGACGAGTTCTTCGGCGTTGCACAAAAGCTGTTCATGTATTTTCCATGAATCTTCAGGTTTGCAAAACACGAATTGCTCTATCTTGTTGAATTGATGCGTTCGGAATATTCCCCTCGTGTCTTTTCCATGTGCTCCTGCTTCTTTTCTGAAATTTGTGCTTATGCCCGCCATCTTAAGTGGCAAGTTTTCGGCTTTGAGGGTTTCATTCATGAACATTGCTGCCATGGGATGTTCTGATGTTGCGATTAGGTATAGGTCCTCATTTTCAACCTTGTACAGTACATCTTCGAAGTCGCTCAGAGCCACGACGCCTTCGTAGGGTTCACGCCTCATTAAGAATGGCGGCTCTATTGGCATGTAGCCTTTTCTTAACATTTCTCTCAGCGCGAAGCTCCTTAGTGCCAAGTCGAGCAGAACGCCTTCTCTTTTCAAGTAGAAGAATCTGGCCCCCGCGATCTTTCCGGCCCTCTCAATGTCGATTATGTCCAAGCCCAAGCCTATTTCTATGTGCCCTTTAGGTGGAAAAGCAAACTTGGGAAGTTTTCCCCACGATTTCGTTTGAACGTTGTCGTTTTCGTCTTTGCCTGTGGGGACGGATTCGTGCAGCAGGTTTGGAAGGCGCATGAGACAATGCCGTACTTCCTGTTCTTTTTCAGCTACTTGCTTCTCCAACGCGGTGATTTCAGTGTCAATTGCTCTTCCCTTTTGAATTCCGTTGTTTGCGTCCTTTCCCTTCTTTTTTAAGGCAGCAACGTCTGCCGTTATCCGTCTTCTTTCATGGCGGAGCTCATTGAGCCTTGTTAGGTTCTCCCGCCACCTTTGGTCATGCTCAACAAGCTCATCGAGCATGCGTAGGTTCTCAGGGTCTCCCCTCTTCTGCAAATTGGTTCTCACGAATTCCGGGTTCTCGCGGATCAGTTTGATGTCGAGCATTTATTCCACTTGCAACTTTGCCCACGATTTGGGCTAGCTTTCTAACTCTAGCCTTAAGTAGACTATTTAACCTTGCGATAAAGCCGTCAACTGATGGGGCACATTTCGCGGATTTTCCTCATTTTTCCTTGACTGGCTTCAAGGCCTGTTTCGACGCACGTGCTGTTGTCTGCACTGTTTTCTCTGCGATGGAGGCGGAGAAAAGCAGATCATCAATCGTTGCAATAAACGTGGACAGTTTTTCCTTGCACTCTATTCTGGTGATGACCTTCTGTTCTTTGCAGACTGTCTTGACTGTCAAACCATGGGGTGTCTTCGCGTTGTCAGGCGAGACAGCTCTTGCAACGGCCTTTGCTATGGCTGAATCTTCATAGTCTAGAACTATTTCAGCTTCCAATTTTCTCGCCTTTCAACCGTTGCCCGACGAGTTCATTAACGATGCTGATGAACGCGTTAATCTTCTCCAGCGGAACCTGTGCTCCTGCGGCGATGTTGTGTCCTCCGCCTTTTCCTTCGCATTTTTCGGCTGCAGCCTGCATGATATCCCCTAGATTGATGCCTCTTGCTACGACAGCATCCACCGTGCGCGCGCTGATCTTGGCCAATCCTTGGTCTTCAACGTTAGCGTATGCGATCAGCGGCTTCTCGGGATTTGGCAAGCCGCCTGAAAGGATGGAACTTATTGCGCCCACAATCTTGTCATTGATGAAATTCTCTCCATAAACAACGTAGATGTTCTCCATTTCCCGCATGCGCTCAGGCTTTTCCATCACCCAACCAAGATACTTGTTAATGGCTCGCCTGTAATCTTCAAGCACCTTAACCGCTTCTTCAAAGGCAGAGCCTCTGCCACCCATGCATACTGTCACACCTAGGCTTGACCGATCCATACGGCCTGTCGCATTCAATAATACCGCAAATTCTCTAGCGTCTCGAAGCGGCGTCCAGGGTTCTTCATGATTCAGAACGTAGACATGTCCGATAAGATCACCTACGTCAAACCGCAGGCCCTTTGACAACAAATAATCCGCAAGGGCCGTGCATAATCGTCTTTTTTCGTCATCCGACAAATCTCTTAGAGCTCGCCACTTTTCGCCATTCCTCGGCTCGATGTTGAGGTTTTTTAGGAAAGCCAGACTGTTTCCTTCCTCTCCACTGATGCCTGGGATGAATGGTGTGGTTGTGTTCGCCAGCATTCTGTGAATGGGCCGTGTCTCTCTGCCGAAGAAAATGAGGTCTTTTTCAACAGTCAAAATACCTTCTTTGACAGCTTCTTGGACAATCCTTTCGTTCATCCCCCCCAGCATTCTCTGGTCGTATTTGTCCTGCAAATCGCCCAGAGCACCCACTACCGCTACGGGTGCTGAATCAACGTTCGCTTCGTCAATTGCCCTAGCTACGAAATATGTCACTCCAGCTCCGCTAATGTCTCTAGCTCCGTCTATTCCATGCAAATGCGGGTTCACATGGACAAAATTAGGTGAATCCTGACCGACAACTTGATGATGATCCAAGATGACAATTTTGAAATCTGCAAGCTTCTCTCTTAACAAATCAGTGTAGCCGCTTCCTAAATCGCTGAAAACTATCAACTTCGGCTTGTCTGAAAGGACCTCAAAGATCTTCTCTTCAATCCATTGGGTTATTCGGATGCGGAACCTCGCGTCAAGTCTGAGCAGGGCCTTTCCGATGATGCCGGCTGCGGCAATCCCATCAGCATCCAAATGTGAAAACACGTGGATCAGGCCGTCGTCTTCGACTGTTTCAACAATTGCTTTTGCTGCTAGTTTTGCTGAATCCAAGAAGCCTGCAATCTGACTTTCGCTTGTTTCCATGGCGGTCACACTAGGCTAATAGACAGATTATTTAACATTTAAACCTGATATTGAAACGAAAAGCCTTCTACGACAAAAGCGACTAGACAACAGAGGCTATTTTCGCTTCGTACTTCCAGTTTTTCGGCAGTACTTCTATACGCTTATAATATCTTGAAAGCTTGTGGATTTTTGCCTCAATGATTTGCAGTGCTCTCTTGTTGTGCACGTCAGTCCTGTTTTTCTCGTAGTGTGCGCCCAAACTTTCGGCCTTCTTCAGCAAATTGCCCAAGTCCTCGGGGAATGTTGGCGCAAGCTGCGCGTCCTTGAGGATTTTTGTGACCGTTTTGCCTGTTATCGGCTTAACCAGAGGAATCGAATATTGATCCCGAAGGATCGTGCCAATGCGGCTTGTGGAGTTTCCTTCCTTCGCCAGTCTGATAACCATGGCTTCAACTTCCTCTGGCTGGTACTTGCACCAGCTTGGGGGACGTTTGCTCACCGGCCGTATCTGATGTGATTTTCCGCTTTCTTGCTTGGGCATAAACTTGTCCCTTAGACTCTGCATGAGCAAGGCTGGACAAATATTTAAGATTATTGATGGCTAAAGAACAGCGGATTTCATTGTTCTCGCTTTTTGGTCCAATATCCTCGCCATGGGAGGCTTTGTTGCTGGGAAGAGGAAACTAATGATGTTCTTTCGAGTTGATTGGGTGTTGAGGCTGATGCTGTAAAGGCTTCGACTTAGGGGACTTCTTGTACCATTCCGCGAATCTGGACAAGGCCATCGCCCGATGTGAATGCTTATTCTTTTCTGCAATAGACATCTCTGCGAAAGTCTTTTCACTGCCCAAAGGTTTGAAGATCGGGTCAAAACCAAAACCTCCATCAACATTTTGCCTGTGCTCTTCAAGCGTTATTTCCCCAGCAGCTTCGCCCTTGAAGCAGATGGGCAAGTCTAGGTTTGCAGAGCAGTACGCTATGGCTGATTCAAACCTAGCAGTTCTTTCTTTCACGTTTCTCATTATCTGCAGTAGCCCTGCATTGCCAACCGTTTTGTACACGTAAGCTGCGTATGGTCCTGGAAAGCCTTTCAACGCGTCGATGAATAGTCCCGCATCTTCAACGATAACAGGCAGATTGCATCTTCTGAAAGCATCTTTAACGCTTGTGCTCGCGATCTCTTCTAAGTCTTCGCTCTGAATCTCCAAGCTCTTAACTCTGAGCATGCCTACCGCGATCTCGTATCCTGCTAAAACCCTCCGTGCCTCGTTGAACTTGTTAACATTGTTTGTAGCGAAGAAAATGACCCTGCCTTCTAGCTGAAAACCCACGTCAAATCACATCTTCCTTTCAGTAATGTAACGGCCTCTTCTTTCTATCTCACCAATCTTTTCTAGAACTTGCTTTGATTTTTCCGCCCCCAGAACGCTGGAATAGCCTTCTATTACAGTGTTGAAACATGCTTCAGCAAACCGAAAATGTGTGCTCTGCAGGGCCCTTTTCATGAGATGCAGGTCAACCGCTATAGCTTCAAGTTCATTCGTTTTCTCGCCAAGCCCAAAATCCACGAAGACAATTTTCCCTTCAGAGTCAAGAATCATGTTCGACGTCGTCAAATCTCCGTGGACTATTCCGAATTTGTGAAGCTTGCCGATTGACTTGCCTACCTTGAGGCAAATGCTTTTTCTTTCTTTTTCAGGTTGGCTGCTTAACAACTCCTTGACCTGCTTTCCTTCTATGAATTCCATTATGATCATGGCTTCTTTGACGTTGACCTGGTAGACGACGGGTGTGGGCACTCCAGCCTGTTTTGCTCCGTGCATGAGTAGCGGTTCATGAACAGTTCTGTACGTTCGAATCTGCTCGTCTAGGCTTGAAGGCCGGTACTTTTTGGGCAATCGCTTCTTAGCTATGACTTTTCTGTGCTGCCAATTCATCAAGTACAGGCTGGCTTCAGCTCCTTTCTTAATCAACGTCGGCAATTTCACGTTATCCAAGGCACTTCAACCTCTTCAAGCCGCCACCTGAGCTTCACGGAACTCTTCTCTATCGGTGTGACTACGTCGTGAGTGTAACCTAGGACTCCTGTCCAAGCAACCATCGCTCCATTGTCAACTGCAAATTGGCTTGGCACGACGCAGAATCTTGCATCATGCTCCTCGGCAATGGACTTGACCATCGACTGCAATCTCTTGTTGGCGGCCACTCCGCCTGTCAGCAAGACCTCACTCTTTCCAGTGTGGGCCAATGCTCTCTCAGTCACTTCTGTAACCATAGAAAACGCAGTCTCTTGAAGGCTATAGCAAAGATCTTCAAGGCTGTATTCGCCTTTCTTGAGGAGGTTCACGGCGGCAGTTAACAAGCCACTCAGCGAGATGTCCATGCCTTTGACCGTGTACGGCAAAGGAATCAGCTTGCCTCCTTTCGTAGCAAGTCTTTCAATGACAGCTCCAAAGGGCAAACCAGGTTTTTGGCGCAGCCCGGCTTCCCGGGCGAAAACGTCGAGACAATTTCCCAAAGCAATGTCAAGGGTCTCGCCGAAGACTCTGTAACGCCCAGCATCAAAAGCTGCCACAATGGTGTTTCCGCCTGAGATATACAGGGTGACTGGATCTCCTGCTTTTGTCTTGAGTTTTCCAATCTCAATATGCGCTATGCAGTGGTTCACTCCTACTAGGGGGATATTGAGGTAGGAGGCCAACGCCCGTGCCACTGTTGCTCCCGTGCGGAGGCACGGTCCCAGACCTGGACCCTGAGAGAATGCGATTATTGATGCTTCTTGCGGTTTTATTCTTGATTTTGTGAAAGCTTCCTGGAGGACTTTGCTGGCTACCTCTGCATGGTGCCTGGCTGCCTCTCGCGGATGGATGCCTCCTTCTGAAGGAATGTATGAGTCTATAACGTTTGCCAGTATTTCGCCTTGGAAAGTTGATATTCCAATGCTGAAATCGTCGGCTGTTGACTCGATTCCTAGGCAGTAGGATTGACTTGAATTATCTTTTGATTTTCTCATATTGCAACGTGACTTCTTTCAACTTTAGACACACAACTTTTTATTTAAATACTGGCATATTAATGACTTGGAACTGGTAACGATGCCTAAACGCAACGACTTAGAGCAGAAGGCTCTCCAATTTGTTATGAATACTGGTCATGAAGGCGTGCTTCAGTCAGATTTGTGGCACAAACTCGGGGGAAGCAGCAGGGAAGGTTCAAGGATATCCATTAAGCTGGAAAATAAAGGGTTGATTCGAAGAGAGAAAGAGCTCCGTGATGGAAGGTGGACGTATAGGCTTTTCCCGAAGAGACTTCCTGCCTCAATAGATTCAATAGCAGATTGCCCATGCCTCATGTGTCCCGATAACTCTCGCTGTGATCCGTCAAGCGCGATCTCGCCACAGAACTGCGAGAGGCTTACAGGGTGGCTTCTTTCAATATGCGGAAGTGGATCCGCCATGCTTGGTGACAGTTAGTTTTGCCAAAGGCATGGATGCAGGATAGGAAGAGAGATTATTACTATAAGAAGGCTAAAGAGGAGAATTACCGTTCCAGGGCCGCCTACAAGCTGCTTCAAGCCGTGAAGAAGTATCAATTCATAAAAGAAGGCGATGTTGTCGTTGATTTGGGCGCGGCGCCAGGCGGCTGGGTTCAGGCCGCAAGTAAGATTGTTGGGAGCAAAGGTTTTGTTCTGGGAGTCGACCTGAGGCCTGTTGAACCTTTCGAGGAGGATAACGTTCGAACAATAGTTGGTGATATCAATGAAGAGGATACGATACAGCAAATATTGGAGTTACTGCCAAGAAAGGCAGATGCGGTAATCTCTGATGTTTCGCCAAACATTTCAGGCATATGGGAAGTGGATCATGCTCGCCAGATGGACTTAGCGCAGAAGGGATTAAGTATAGCCTTGGAGACGTTAAGGCCGCTTGGCAACTTCTTTGCCAAGGTTTTTCAGGGTGACATGCTTGACGATTTCACAAGTAAGGTCAAGACTCATTTTCAGGTCGCTAAAGTAGTTAAGCCTGAGGCTAGTAGGGGGAGAAGCTCAGAGTTGTTCATGTTGGGGTTGAGCCTAAAGAAGTGGCAAGATGAACGGCAAAGCTAAATTCTAATGGCTCGCTAATAGTCGAAAGGTGAAAGGCTTGAGGATAGTTGCAGCAGATTCTTCAGCCGCTATACTTAATGAGAGATTTGAACCATTAACCATCGTGGCAACGTCATCTGTGCTAGTGAATCCGCCTTACAGAGAGCCAAACGCTTGTCTGGCTGAGCCTATTTTTGCAGATGCCAGCAATGGGCACGAAGTTGTAGTCCATGAAGCAGAGCTATGCCGAGACCTGCTCGGAAAAGTCAAAGCCGACATTGTCCATCTGGACATGTCTCTGGGAGCCATTTCGCTTGAACAGTTGTCGCCGATTCAGTTCACTAACATGAGGATTTCGAACAGGGCAAAACGGCATCTCCTGAAGATTCTGCCCAGAATACGCCGGATTGCCGGCGAAATTACACAAAAATACGGGATAGACGTCTTAGCTATTGGCAAAGAGAGCATTCCTGTCAGAATTGCAGAGTTGACGTCTGGTGCGCATGCCATTCTGTATGCTTGTGAGAAAGCCACAAAGGAAAATCAATCCGTTCTGCTTGGTTTGCCGTCCAAGTGCCAATCTAGACTGATTGGTAAGACTGTGTATCTTTGTTCTCTTATGGCTGGAGAACACGACATTAAAGGGTTTGCCGAAGACAAGACCGAGGTCTTGAAGAAAGTCAATATCACTGAGATGTTGAATCCAGTGGCAAGAGGGTTCCGAATCCTAAGAATAGATCTGAAGGCGTGAATGCTGAAGGAGCCATCACTTTGGCTTATGGTTTCTGGGCAGGTTCACCTTCAAGGATGAAGAGGATTCTAACGATCCTGGCATGCTTCCTTTTCTCCATTATCATAACGACGGCTGGAGTTCTGACACCTCTCAGTCCTGAAGATTCGAA